>NZ_JBTBFV010000010.1:0-137401 GCF_054786995.1 Mycobacterium sp. ZZG | reverse complement strand
AGTTGCATCTACGAGATGCCCTTCGTAGTGGCTGAATTGGATCCTGAACAAATCTCATTCTCCCACCACGACAGGGCATTTCGCTGTTTCAACCCACCCAGGCCGCCACCTAATCGGTGTATCCAGGCTTAGGTGCACACCGCCCCGACTGCCGCCGATCCGACGAGCTTGGTGTACTTGGCGAGCACGCCGGTGGTGTAGCGCGGCGGCAGGGGTTCGAAACCTGCCTTGCGCGACTCGAACTCCGCCTCGTCGACCAGGATGTCGAGGGTGCCGTTGGCGACGTCGAGACGGATCCGATCGCCGTCGCGCACGAACGCGATCGGGCCGCCGTCGACCGCCTCGGGCGCGATGTGGCCGACACACAGGCCGGTGGTGCCGCCGGAGAACCGACCGTCGGTCATCAGCAGCACGTCCTTGCCGAGACCGGCGCCCTTGATCGCACCCGTGATCGCCAGCATCTCGCGCATGCCGGGTCCGCCCTTGGGGCCCTCGTAGCGGATCACGACGACGTCGCCGTGGGTGATCGTGCCGTCCTCGAGCGCGTCCAGAGCGGCCCGTTCACGCTCGAAAACCCTTGCCGTGCCTTCGAACACGTCGGAGTCGAAGCCGGCGGACTTGACCACCGCGCCTTCGGGCGCCAGCGAACCGTGCAGGATCGTGATGCCACCGGTCGGATGGATCGGGTTGTTCATCGCCCGCAGCACCTTGCCGTCCGGGTCCGGCGGCGCGATGTGGGCCAGGTTCTCGGCCATGGTCTGCCCGGTCACGGTCAGGCAGTCCCCGTGCAGCAGACCGGCATCCAGCAGGGCTTTCATCACCACCGGCACACCGCCGATCTCGTCGACGTGCTTCATCACGTGACGGCCGAACGGTTTCACGTCGGCCAGGTGCGGCACCTTCTGCCCGATGCGGGTGAAATCCTCCAGCGCCAGCTTGACGTTGGCCTCGTAGGCGATCGCGAGCAGGTGCAGCACCGCGTTGGTGGAACCGCCGAACGCCATCACCACCGCGATCGCGTTCTCGAAGGCCTCCTTGGTCAGGATGTCGCGGGCGGTGATGCCGCGGCGCAGCATCCCGACGACGGCCTCGCCGGAGCGGCGTGCGAACTCGTCGCGCCGCTTGTCGATCGCCACCGGGGATGCGCTGCCCGGCAACGACATTCCGAGCGCCTCGGCGGCCGAGGCCATGGTGTTGGCGGTGTACATGCCGCCGCACGCGCCCTCACCGGGACAGATCGCGCGCTCGATGATGTCGACGTCCTCGCGGGACATCAGCCCGCGCGCGCAGGCCCCGACCGCCTCGAAGGCGTCGATGATCGTGACTTCCTTCTCGGTGCCGTCGGTGAGCTTGGCGGTGCCCGGCATGATCGAGCCGTTGTAGAAGAACACCGACGCGAGGTCCAGGCGCGCGGCGGCCATCAGCATGCCGGGGATCGACTTGTCGCAGCCGGCCAGCAACACCGTGCCGTCGAGGCGCTCGGCCTGCACGACGGTCTCCACGCTGTCGGCGATCACCTCACGGGAGACCAGCGAGAAGTGCATGCCCTCGTGGCCCATCGAGATGCCGTCGGACACCGAGATCGTGCCGAACTCCAGCGGGAACCCGCCGGCCTCGTGCACGCCGCCCTTGACTGCCTGCGCCAGTCGCTGCAGCGACATGTTGCACGGGGTGATCTCGTTCCACGACGACCCGACCCCGATCTGCGGTTTGACCCAGTCGTCGTCGCCCATCCCGACCGCGCGGAGCATGCCGCGGGCGGCCGCCTTCTCCAGGCCGTCGGTGACGTCGCGGCTGCGGGGCTTGATGTCGATACCGGGATCGGTGGGCTCTGAGGGCATGCGGAGATTATGCGCCCGGCGTTTGTCCCCTCCAAACCACCGCCGATACCCCCGTGGGGTACTAGTACGCTGGGGCGCATGACGACGTTGATCGCGCGACTGACCGCCGTGCTGGCCGCGGTGCTGCTGCTTGCCGGCTGCAGTGGCGCAGGCGAGGCGCCGGCGGACGGCTCCGACGCATCGGACGGATCCGAGGCGCCGCTGATCACCGGGGAGCCGTCGGGCTACAACGAGGCCGACATCGCGTTCGCGAACGCCATGGTGCCGCACCACGCCCAGGCCATCGACTTGTCCAGGACGGCGGTGGAGAAGTCCGGCAACCCGGACCTGGTGGCGCTGGCCGAGCAGATCATCGCGGTTGCGCAGCCGGAGATGAACATCCTCAACGTGTTCCTGGTGCAGTGGAACGAGAACCCCGACATCCGCACCGGGCCGGAGGGGTCCGAAGCGCCCGACGCCGGGCAGGCCACCCCGGGGACGATCGACGAGGCGACCGTCGCGCGTCTCGGCTCGCTGAGCGGCCCCGAGTTCGACAGACTGTGGCTGCAGTCGATGATCAGCCAGCACCGCGGCGCGATCGAGATCGCGGACGCCGAGATCGCCGACGGCGCCAATGTCGACGCCATCAGCATCGCCGAGACGATCGCCGCCGGGCAGCGGGGGCAGATCGAGAAGATGACGCAGATTCTGGAGGGCATGCCGTGACGGAAACCAACATCGCGGCCGAGGGCGAGGCGACCGCACCGGATGACGGCGCCCACGGCTATTCGGCGCAGAAGGAGAACTACGCCAAGCGGCTGCGCCGCATCGAGGGCCAGGTGCGCGGCATCGCCAAGATGATCGACGAGGACAAGTACTGCATCGACGTCCTCACCCAGATCAGCGCGGTCAACAGCGCGCTGCAGTCGGTGGCGCTCGGGCTGCTCGACGAACACCTAGGCCATTGCGTCAGCCACGCCGTCGCCGCGGGTGGCGCGGAAGCCGACGCCAAGCTCGCCGAGGCGTCTGCGGCGATCGCCCGACTGGTCCGGTCCTGACCCCCCGCCGAAACCGCATTCCACGCGGCCCGCGGGCGCGATCGGGCGCGTGGAATGCAATTTCGGCACCAGGTGTGACGGGGTGGCGGGGACGGCGGGCGTCAGTCCAGCGCGTTCTCGATGCGCTGCACCTTGGCCGTGAGCTGGCCGGTGTAGCCGGGCCGGATGTCGGCCTTGAGCACCAGGCTGACCCGCGGGGAGACCGCGGCCACCGCATCGACGGCCTGCTTGACGACGGCCATCACCTCGTCCCACTCGCCCTCGATGTTGGTGAACATGGCATTGGTTTCGTTGGGCAGACCTGATGCCCGGACGACGCGGACGGCTTCGGCGACCGCGTCACCGACGCTGCCTGTGCCGTCTGCGCCGATGGGACTGATGCTGAACGCGACGATCATGTGCTCCAGTGTCCGCCTGGGTGCTCGGGGTCCCAGCAGTCACAGGTATCCGCGCTTAGCAGCGGGTCTCTCGTACTTCTGCTGAGAAAAGCGGATAGGTGTGACGGAAGGGGCGTCTGTGGGCCGAGATGCGATTGCCGAGTTCGGGATGAGAGCGCGGGTTCGGCGCCGGCCACAGCTGCCGGCCGTCTTGCTTTCACGTCGTAACGCGCGGAGGTGCCGAGGCGATCATCAGGGCAGGTCATGACCCTCCGTGCCGAGGGTGCCGGGGTCCGGCGAACACGTTCGCCAGCGGGATCGATCTTGGTGCTGTGCCACACTGGGGTCAGTCGCTGGACTGGAGGTAATTGCATGCGGCAGCGAAACAGGAGCCGGGTCTTCGCCCTGTTCATGGCAGCAGGCGTGATCGCAGGGCTGACACTCGGCGCTCCGTCGGCGTTGGCACAACCCGCGCCCGCACCTGCGCCGGCCCCGCCGCCTCCACCACCGGCGAACCCGTTCGTCTTCGAGAATCCGCTGGCCCCGCCCGCTCCGGCCGGTGCTCCCGCGGCAGGCCAGGCGACGACAGGCCAGACGACGACAGGCCCGACGACGAGGAACCCGCTCGCCGTGATCCCCGGCGACCCGCTGCCCATCCCGGAGGGCACCCCGGCCGGGCAGAACCCCAACCCGTTCGTCGGCCAGCCCCCGTTCATCCCGCCGTCCTTCAACCCGACCAACGGTTCCATCGTCGGCGCGGCGAAGCCGATCTACATCAACTTCGCGCGCCCGATCGCCAACCGGCAGATGGCGCAGGACGCGGTCCACATCTCGTCCAACCCGCCGGTTCCCGGCAGGTTCTACTGGGTCAGCGACACTCAGCTGCGCTGGCGCCCGCAGGACTTCTGGCCGGCCGGCACCGTCGTCACCATCGACGCCGCCGGCACCAAGTCGTCGTTCAGCGTCCCCGAGCAACTCGTCGCGACCATCGACAACGACACCAAGCAGATGGAGGTCCATCGCAACGGTGTCCTGGAGAAGACGTTCCCCGTCTCGATGGGCAAGCCCGGCTATGACACCAAGAACGGCACCTACTACGTGCTGGAGAAGTTCGCCGACATCGTGATGGACTCCTCGACCTACGGAGTGCCCGTCGATGATCCGTCCGGCGAGGGCTACAAGCTCAAGGTCCAGGACGCGGTGCGCATCGACAACAGCGGGATCTTCGTGCACAGCGCGCCGTGGTCCGTCGGCGACCAGGGTGAGAGCAACGTCAGCCACGGCTGCATCAACCTCAGCCCGGCCAACGCCCAGTGGTTCTTCGACAACTTCGGCAGCGGCGACGCCGTCGTCATCAAGAACACCGACGGCGGCATGTACACCCAGCCCGACGGCGCGTCGGACTGGCAGATGTTCTGATCGGATGGCCCCGCGCCGCGGACGCATCGTGCCACGATGAACTCAGGCCGGCGGCGGCCCGGCCGTCGGTGCTGGAGCCAGGGGTGGCCATGCCCGAGAAGACCGAGCCGGCGGCGCGCGACAAGGCGGCACGCACGATCACGGTGATCGTGCTGACCCTGCTGGCCATCACGGCGCTGCGTGGGTATCTGCCGGACGCCGGTGGTGACCCGCCTCCCGACCAACCCGCCGAGGAGGGTCCGGGGAGCCTGATCGCGGTCATCGCGATGCTGGTCGTGTCCGTCGCCGTGATCACGATCGCGGTTCTCGCGCAGGCGTCGCAGCGCTCCGCGGCCCCGCCGCCGGGGGAGCCGCCCCGGACGGCGCGGGAGCAAGGTGTCCCGATCCGCTGGCGGACGCTGCTGATCATCGGTGCGGCGCTGACGGCGTGGACGCTGCTGGTGCTGCTGTTGATGCGGTGGGTGCCGGCCGTGGTGCTCGACGAGCAGACGGTGCCCGACACACGGGCCGACGCCGCCTCCGGTGCCGAGACGACCCCCGACGCCGAGCCGCCGGCCGGTCCCAACGACGGTGCGGTGTTCGCCGCGCTGCTGGGCACGACGGTCGCGCTGTTCGCGCTCGCGATCGTCGCGGCGCTCACCGGCCGCAGGCACGCCCCGGCACCCGCGGTGCCCACCGAGCCCGTGGCGCCCGGACCGGCCGCCCCGGCACCCGACCTCGCCCGGGCGGCCGAACTCGGTCTGGCCGAGATGGGCGATCTCAGCAGGGACCCCCGGCAGGCGATCATCGCCTGCTACCTCGCGATGGAACGCGAACTGGAGAAATCACCCGGCACGACCCCGCGGGATTCCGACACCCCGACCGAGGTGCTGGCCCGCGCGATCCGCAGCCGCGCCGTGGACGCCGGCAGCGCCACCGAACTGGTCGAGCTGTTCGAGGAGGCGCGGTTCAGCCCGCACCTGATGAATGAGAGCCACCGCGTCGACGCGGTGCACGCGCTGCGGCAGGTGCAGCGCCAACTGCAGGCGGCGACATGACGAAAGTCGTTGTCGTCGGTGTGTTTCTGATCGTCGTCGTGCAGGTCTTCGCCGTGACGCAGCTGGAGCGGGAGCTCGTCCTGGTGGTCACCGGCGCGGCGCTGGCGTGCGTGCTGATCGGGGTCCGGTCGCACCTGGATGGCGGGCCCGACGACCGGGCCGAGACCACGGCCGACGAGGCGGCAGCGGCGATGCGTCGCTGGTTGTCCCGCACCGAAACGCTGATCTCGTGGTCGGAGTCCACCCGGGCCGACTGGGATCGACGGCTGCGGCCGATGCTCGCCCGGCAGTTCGAGCTCGCAGCCGGACACCGGAAAGCCAAAGACCCGAGGGCATTTCACGCCACCGGCCGCATGCTGTTCGGTGACGAGCTGTGGCCGTGGGTGGACCCGGAGAACATCTCCCGGACCGGTAACGCCGAGCCCGGCCCGGGCCGGCGCACGCTCGACGAGATCCTGCAGCGGCTGGAGCGGCTGTGAGCACCCCCGCGGTGACCACGGCGCGCTGTGAGGCCGTCCTCGACGAGATCGGCCGTGCCGTCGTGGGCAAGCGCCACGCGCTGAACCTGATCCTGATCACCGTGCTGGCCCGCGGGCACGTACTGGTGGAGGATCTGCCCGGGCTGGGAAAGACATTGATCGCCAAGTCCTTTGCCGCCGCACTCGGCCTCGAGTTCACCCGCGTGCAGTTCACGCCCGATCTGCTGCCCGCCGACCTGCTCGGCTCGACGATCTACGACATGCAAACGGGCCGTTTCGAATTCCGCCGCGGCCCGATCTTCACGAACCTGCTTCTCGGCGACGAGATCAACCGTACCCCGCCCAAGACCCAGGCCGCGCTGCTGGAGGCGATGGCCGAACAGCAGGTCAGCATCGACGGCGTGACACATCCGCTGCCGCAACCGTTCCTGGTGCTGGCCACCGACAACCCGATCGAATACGAGGGCACCTACCCGCTGCCGGAGGCGCAACTGGACCGGTTCGCGATCCATCTCGAGTTGAAGTATCTGAGCGAGGCGGAGGAGACCACGATGCTGCGCCGCCGCCTCGACCGCGGATCGGCGGCCGCGACGGTGCAGCAGGTCGTCGACGCGCACGACCTGCTGGCGATGCAGGAGTCGGTGGAGCAGGTCAGCGTCCACGACGACGTGCTGCACTACATCGTGTCGCTGGCGACCGCCAGCCGCCAGCACCCTCAGGTCGCCGTCGGGGCCAGCCCACGCGCCGAACTGGACCTGGTGCAGCTCGCACGGGCGCGCGCACTGTTGCTCGGCCGTGACTTCGTCGTCCCGGAGGACGTCAAGGCGCTGGCCGTGCCGACGCTGGCGCACCGCATCAGCCTGCGGCCCGAGATGTGGGTGCGGCGGGTGCAGGGTGCCGACGTGGTCGAGGATCTGCTGCGCCGCACACCCGTGCCGCGTGCGCGGGACGCGACGTGACGACCGTCGAATTACACTGGCGCGCCTCGGCTCTGACCCGCTCGGTGGCGACCTGCGCGGCGGTGGCGATCGTCGCGGCGCTGCTGGCGGGACGATGGGAGCTCGCCGCCTTCGCCGCGCCGCTACTCGGCGTGCTGTGCTCGGTGGGTCGCCAGCGCGGCGTGCCGGCGGTGACGGTGTCCGCCGAGCCGGCTTTCCACAGGTGCTTTGAGGACGAGCCGGCCCGCGTTCAGGTGTCGGCCGGCTCCGACGACGGCGGCCCGGTAGCGCTGACGTGTTCCGTGCCGACCGGTATGACGATCGACGAGACCGACGGCGCGGACCTGACGGTGCGGGCGACGAGGTGGGGCCGGTACCCGATTCGCGCCACCGTGACCGTGAGCGGGCGCGGCGGCCTGATCGAGGGGGTCGGCGCGGCCGACGCCGCCGAGGTGTGCGTGTTCCCCGTCGCGCCACCACAATCCACCCCGATTCCGCGGACCGACCTGCTCGACCGGCTCGGCACGCACCTGACCCGGCATGTCGGCCCCGGCGTCGAGTTCGCCGACATCCGCCCCTACGTCCCCGGCGACCAGTTGCGCACGGTCAACTGGCCGGTCAGCGCCCGCCGGGGCGCGCTGCACGTCACCGAGCGGCTGACCGACCGCGCCGCCGACGTGGTGGTGCTGGTCGACACGTATCCGCAGCCGCCCGGTCCGGCCACCACCGCCACCGAGCGGACCGCCCGGGGTGCCGCACAGGTGGTGCAGAGCGCGCTGCGGTACGGCGACAGGGCCGGTCTGGTCACCCTGGGCAGCCGCAGCACCCGGTGGCTCGGCGCCGACATCGGGCAGCGGCAGTTCTATCGGATCCTGGACACGGTGCTCGGCGCGACAGACACCTTCCAGACCGCCACCGGCACCCTCGCGCCGCGCCCGGCCGTCCCGACCGGCGCCATCGTCATCGCGTTCTCCACGCTGCTCGACACCGAATTCGCGTTGGCCCTCATCGATCTGCGTAAGCGCGGTCATCCCGTGGTCGCCGTCGACGTGCTCGAGGGCAGTCCGATCGAAGGCGACCACGACCCGCTGGTGCACCGCATGTGGAGCATGCAACGTTCGTTCATGTACCGCGACATGGCCACCGTCGGCGTCGACATCGTCGGCTGGCCGGATGCGGTGACGCTGGACCAGGCGATGGCGCTGGTGCCGGCGCGACGGGCACGCCGATGATCGCGGGTCCGGCACATCGATTGACAATCATGGCTTTCGGCGTGCTCATGGTGGCTGCGGCCGGGTACCGGGCCGACGGTTACGCAGTGTTGGCGGTCGGGTTTTCGCTTACGGCGGTGCTGGTTTCGGCATGGGCGCGGCCCGCGGCCACGGTCGCGGTGCTGGGCGCGGTGCTGACCGTCGTGCTGGCCGATCCGGCGCCGATGTTCACGGTGCTGGCCGGGCTGGCGGCCGCGGCGTACCTCGTCCTACGCCACACCGTGCCGACGGCGCCGACGATGTACTTCGCGGTCGGGTTCGCCGGCGCGGCTGCCATCGCGGTCCTGCTGCCGGTGCAGGCGCCTTGGCTGCCGCTGGTGGCGCCGTTGACCTTGCTCGCCGGATATCTGTTGGCGCTCAAACCTTTTGTGAGGCCACGGCACTGACCATCGACCACAGCCGCGGCGCGACCCTGGTCAGCGGCCAGGTGATCATCCCGGTGGCCACCGCGATCGCGCTGCGGGTGATCGAGGGTGGCACGTGGTCGGGGTCCATCAGCTCGTTCTCGGCGAGCGGGCTCGCATCCGCCGACACCATGAACTCGGTGAACTTGCGCAGCGAACGGCCCGAACCACGCAACGCGTCGATTGCGGCGAGGAACGAACCGCGCCGCAACGCCTCCCGCCGGAACTCGGCCGGCTGCACGCCCAGATGCTCGGCCACCAGGGCGTCGCGAGTGTCCACGATGTGGCGCCGTACCTTGTCGCTGCCCGTCGGCGGGGCCTCCAGCGCGACGTCGCACTCGCTGTCGAAACCCAGCGAGCGGTTGTTGAGGTTCGACGAGCCGATACGCAGCAGCCGGTCGTCGACCACCATCACCTTCGAGTGCACGTACACCGACTGCCCGCCCTTGACGGCCGGCCAGTACACGCCGAGCCGGCCGTGTTCGTCGGCGTCCCACAGCATGCGCAGCAGCCGCTCCCGCGCACTGTCCATCGACTGCTTCTCAAGGCGGCTCTCCGAACTGCGGGGCAGCACGATCACCACCTCAGGGCCGTCGGGCTCGCGTAACCGCGCGGCCAGCGCCTCGGCCAGCCCGCGCGCCGCGAGGTATTGGTTCTCCAGATAGATCACGGTCTTCGCGGCGGCGATCCCGGCGAAGTCCAGCGCCTCCACCTCCCGCACCTCGGGGCGGCCGGGCAGGGTGGGAAGGGTGCGGGCCACGCCCACCTCCACGTCGCGCAGCGCGGGCCGCAGCCCGTGCGGCCACACCGGCTCCCGCGGCGAGACCGGCGGCAGCGCCCGTCCGGTCGCGGCGCGCCAGCGGTCACGGGCCTGCTCGGCGAGCACCCGGGCGGCCGGGCCGTCCACCGCGGCGGCGACCTCGTGGCGCGGTCCGTAGGGCTGTCCCGCCGTGCGTCTGCCCGGATCGTCGGGAAGATGCGCCCGGGTGTCCCAGCGGCCGACGGTCAGGTCGATGCCACCGCAGAACGCCACCGCGTCGTCGACCACCACGATCTTCTGGTGGTGCACCGCGCCGGTGGGACGCGCCCCGTCGACCGCGAAATGCAGGCGGCTGGAGGTGATCTGATTGAGCAGCGCCACCGGCGCCACCCCGAACCAGAACCCGTCGAACGCAGGCAGCAGCCGCAGGTTCGACTTCAGCAGATACACCTGGAGGTGACGGCGGGTGCACAGCAGCCAGTGCAGGAACAGACCCAGATGGTCCGGCCCGGACAGCGTGGGCCCGGTGGGCTCGAAGGCCGTCCGGGAATCGAGATCCCAGCCGATGAGCATGATGCGGCGCTCGGCGCGCAGCATCGCCGCCTTCACCGCGACCAGGTAGTCGGCTCCGTCGACGATCGGGGTGAAGCGGCCTGCCCGCGCCGTCTGCCAGCACGTCGTCCCCGGCACGAGAAGCCGGTCGTCGGGCCCCCCGTCAGGCGGGCTCTGCAACTGGTCTGACATCCGTCTCACCTTCGGCCGGCGACGCGGTGGCCCGGGTCTCTAGAGCGTAGGCGGTCCCGGACGGCCCCGTCAGGCCACGGTGCGCCGGAACTCGCTGGGGTTGACGCCACGGACTCGTTTGAACGCCGCGCTGAACGCGAACGGGTCCGAGTAGCCGACGGTGCGGGCGACCTCGGCCAGGGTCGCCGCCCTGCGCTCCCGCATCACATCCACGGCCAGTGTCATCCGCCAGGCGGTGAGGTAGGTCAGCGGCGGTTCGCCGACCAGCTCGGTGAACCGCTTGGCCAGCGTCGACCGCGATACCCCGGTGCGCTCGGCCAGCTGCGAGACCGTCCACGGCGCGGCGGGCTCGGCGTGCAGCAGCCGCAGCGCGTCACCCACCACCGGGTCACGCTGGGCGCTCCACCAGGCCGGCGGTTCGCCGCCGGGCCGGTCGAACCACTCGCGCAGCGTGCACACCAGCATCCAGTCCAGCAGCCGGTCGAGCACCACCTGCTGGCCGGGGATGTCGAGCGCGACTTCGGCGGCCAGGTGGTCGAGCACCGCGTCACCGGTGCCCCCGCCGGGGACCCGCAGCACGGTCGGCAGCGCGTCCAGCAGGGGTCGGTTGATCTCGCCCTGCACCGGGTAGGCGCCGACGATCAGCGTGGTTGCCCCCGCCTCGTTGTGCGCGACGTCGTTCCAGCCCAGCCGGTGTCGGGTGCCGCCGAGTTCCGGGGTCGCGCAGAACTCTCCGCATGCGAGCGGCTCCGCGGCGGTGCCGGGTGTGTCGACGAACCTGAACGTCGCGGGGCCCTTCACCACGACGGTGTCGCGGGCGCGCACCGGCTCGGCGTCGCCGTGTTCCGGCACGACCCAGCCCGCGCCGTCGAGCACCGTGCACAGGGTCAATGGTGCTCCGTCGACGAAATGTAGCGACCACGGCGCGGACAGCGTGGACGCGCCGAACAGCGAACCCTGTGCGCGCACCCCGCGGCAGAGGTCGTCGAAGACGTCCATCCCGCCAGGCTAGACGATCGCACAGGGAAATCGGCGGATCACCCATGGATTCGTCCAGTCGAGGGCCGTTGACTGGGGGCATGGCACACGACACCACACTCGTCCTCGGCGCCACCGGCAAGACCGGCAGGCGCGTCACCGCCCGGCTGCGACTGGCCGGCGTCCCGGTGCGGACCGCATCGCGGTCCAGCCCCACCCCGTTCGACTGGACCGACCCCGACGGCTGGGACGCCGTGCTCGACGGCGTCGGCACCGTCTACGTGGTCGCCCCGACGGTGCCGGGCCCGGTCCATGAGTTCATCGCCCGGGCGGAGTCGGCGGGGGTGCGGCGCGCGGTCCTGTTGTCCGGCCGGGGCGCCGACACCTGGGGCGACTCCCCGTTCGGGCTGGACATGCGGTCCGCCGAAGACGCCGTGCGCGGCTCGGCGCTGGAGTGGACCATCCTGCGGCCCAACAACTTCGACCAGGACTTCGACGAGGACGTGTTCCACGCGCCGCTGCTCGGCGGGACCCTGGCGCTTCCGGCGGGCGAGGTGCCCGAGCCGTTCATCGACGTCGAGGACGTCGCCGACGTGGCCGCCGCGGTGCTCACCCAGCCGGGCAGGCATGCCGGGCGGGTGTACGAGATGTCGGGGCCACGCGCCCTGACCTTCGCGGAGGCGGCCGACCTGATCGCCCGCGCGTCCGGGATGCCCGTGACCTACAAGCAGATATCGGCCGTCGAGTACACCGCGCAGCTCGTCGACGACGGGTGGGCCCGCGCCGACGCGCAGCACATCGCGGAGATGTTCGTGATGATGGAGCGCGGATTACTTGCCGAACCCGCGGACGGCGTCACGCAGGTGCTGGGCCGGCCGCCCCGTACGTTCGAGGACTACGTTGTTCGGGCCGCGGCGGCCGGAGCGTGGCACCGATGACCGCGGTCGAGACCGCCCTGACCCGCGAGGACCGGAACTTCCTACGGCGGCCGCTGCACGGGTTCCTGACCGTGGCCGCGGGCCCGGTGCCCCCGCAGCCGCGGCCGGTGTGGTTCGAGCTCACCGCCGACGACACGATCGAGCTGTTCACCGCCGCGGGCGCCGCCAAGGTGCGGCAACTGCGCGCCGACCCGCGAGCCTCCCTCGTGGTCGCCGCGCCGGTCGGCGAACGCGAACGGTGGGTGTCGCTCACCGGCCCGGTCACGGTGGCACCCGACGGGGCCGCTGACCTGGCCAGGCGGCTGGCCGCGCGGTACTGGGACCTCGACGACCCGGTGCGGGCCGCCCATCTCGAGGCGATGCTGGCCGACGAACACCTTCGGGTGGTGCTGTGGCCGCAGCGGGTCAGCCGGGTCGCGGTGTGACATATCCCGCGGGGCGGGACCGGTTGCCGGCCGGCGCATCGGGAACCCGTCGGGCAAGGAGGTTTCCGATGTCCGAGACTCACGACCGCTCACCCGCCCCCGGCGCCCCGACCCGGCAGGACCCGCCGGTGCTGCTCTACGACGGCGTCTGCGGGTTCTGCAACGGCGCGGTGCAGGCCATTCTGCGTGTGGATCGGCACGGGTCGCTGCGGTTCGCCGCGCTCGACAGCGACTTCGCCCGCGGCGTCATCGCCCGCCACCCGTTCCTCGCCGACGTCGACTCGGTGGTCTTCGTCGACGACCCGGGCGGACCCGACGAGCAGGTCGCGGTCAAGTCCGCCGCGGCGCTGCGCGTCACCGACTACCTCGGCGGGCCGTGGCGGGCCCTGCGGGCCGCCGAGGTCATCCCGGCCCCGCTGCGCGACCGGCTCTACGACGGCTTCGCCCGGGTCCGGTACCGGATCTTCGGAACGCATGACACCTGCCCGATCCCGGCGCCCGAGGTGCGGGCCCGCTTCCTGGACTAGCTGTGAACTAGCGGAGGTCCCCGCTCAGTTCCAGATGTGCACCCGCCGTTCGGGTTCCAGGTACAGCTCGTCGTCGGGTCCGACCCCGAACGCGTCGTAGAACGCGTCCATGTTGCGGATCACGCCGTTGCAGCGGAACTCCGGCGGCGAGTGCGGGTCCACCGCCAATCGCCGGATCGCCTCGGCTTCACGGGATTTCGTGCGCCACACCTGGGCCCAACCGAAGAACACCCGCTGCTCGCCGGTCAGCCCGTCGATCACCGGTGCGGGCTTGCCCTGCAGTGAGAGTCGATACGCGAGCAGTGCTATTGAGAGGCCGCCGAGGTCGCCGATGTTCTCGCCGACGGTGAACGCGCCGTTCACATGATGCGACGGGTCCAGGTCGCGGGGCACGAACTCCTCGTACTGTTCGATCAATGCCGTGGTGCGCTTGCCGAATTCGGCGCGGTCCTCGTCGGTCCACCAGTCCACCAGGTTCCCGTCGCCGTCGTACTTGGCGCCCTGATCGTCGAAGCCGTGTCCGATTTCATGACCGATCACCGCGCCGATGCCGCCGTAGTTGGCGGCGTCGTCGGCGTCGGCGTCGAAGAACGGCGGCTGCAGGATCGCGGCCGGGAACACGATCTCGTTCATGCCGGGGTTGTAGTACGCGTTGACCGTCTGCGGCGTCATGAACCACTCGTCGCGGTCCACCGGGCCGCCCAGCTTGGCCAGATCACGGTCGTACTCCAGCGCGTAGCCGCGCCGGTAGTTGCCGTACAGGTCGTCGCGGGCGATCTCCAGCGCGGAGTAGTCCCGCCACTTCTTTGGGTAGCCGATCTTCGGGGTGAACTTGTCGAGCTTGACCAGTGCCTTCTCCCGCGTCTGCGGAGTCATCCAGTCCAGCGAGTTGATGCTGACCCGGTAGGCCTCGCGCAGATTGGCCACCAGCTCGTCCATCCGCGCCTTGGCCTGCGGCGGGAAGTGCCGATCCACGTACAGCCGGCCCAATGCCTCACCCATCAGGCTCTCCACCACCGATACGCCGCGCTTCCAGCGTTCGCGGATCTCCTCGGTGCCCGACAGTCTGCGCCCGTAGAACGAGAAGTCCTCGGCGATCAGTTCGTCGGTGAGCAGGAACGCCCGGGCGTGGATCACCCGCCAGCGCAGCCAGTTCTTCCAGTCCTCCAGGCTCTCGCCGGCCCACAGCCCGGCGAACGCGGTCAGGAAATCGGGCTGGCGCACCACCACTTCGGCGGCCTGGTCGTCGCGAGCGCCGAGTCCCGACAGCCAACCCGGCCAGTCGAAGCCGGGCGCTTGCTCGACTACCTCGGCGAACGTGCGCAGGTTGTAGGTCAGGTCGGCGTCGCGGCGCTTGACCACGTCCCAGTGCCCGGCCGCGATCTTGGTCTCCAGCGCGACGATCCGCTCTGCGGTGTCGGCGTGATCCTCGGCGCCGCCGCCGTAGACCAGGCCGAACATCGCGGCGATGTGCCCCGGGTAGGCGGACAGGATCTCGGCGTGCTGCTCGTCGCGGAAGTACGACTCGTCGGGCAGCCCGATCCCGGACTGGGTCAGGTGCAGCAGATAGCGCTCGGAGTTCTTGGAGTCGGTGTCGACGTACAGGCCGGTGCCCCCGCCGACGCCGGTGCGCTGCAGCGCGCCCATCACGCGCGCCAGCGCGTCGGGGCTGTCGGCGGAATCGATGGCGGCGAGCTCGTCGAGCAGCGGGGTCAGTCCGCGTGCCCGCACCGTGTCCTCGTCCATGAAGCTGGCGAAGAGGTCCCCGATGCGGGACGCGTCGTTCGAACCTGAGATGCGGGACGCGTCGTCCGAACCTGAGATGCGGGACGCGTCGGTTGAGCCCGAGCTGCGGGACGCGTCGGTGCCGTGCGGGGCGTCCCCACCGGCCACCTCGTTGATCAGGTCGCGGATCTGTTCCTCGGCGCGGTCGTAGAGCGTGCGGAAGGCGCCGTCGGTGGCCCGGTCCGCCGGGATCTGGTACTCGGCCAGCCAGCGGCCGTTCACGTGGCCGAACAGATCGTCCTGCGGACGGGCGTCGGCGTCGACGTAGCGCAGGTCGAGTCCGGACTTGGTTGTCGACTTGGGCGATGTAGCTTCTACCGTCACCCCACAAGCCTGCCAGAACGTGCCGGTACCCTCACGCGCATGCCCGATGACGAGCCGGAACCGCGCACTGACGGGATCATCAGCCGCTACGGCGTCGGGTCGGCGGTGCTCGCGGTAGTGGGGGTCGCCGCGGTGGTGCTGGCGGTGATGATCTGGAACGGGCACCGCGCCGACACCGCTGAACTGAGGTACCGCGGTGAGGTGCTGCAGACCGCCGTCGACTGGACCGGCGTGCTGATCAACATGAACAAGGACTCCGTCGACGCCGACATGACCACGCTGCACGAGGGCACCGTCGGCCAGCTCAACGCCGAGTTCGAGACCGCCGTCGAGCCGTACCGCAAGCTGGTGCAGACGCTGCAGTCGCGCACCACCGGGCAGATCGACTCGGTCGCCATCGAGACCATCCACCATGCCGAACCCGGTGACGAACCCGGCGCCGCGCCCGACCCCGAGCAGGGCCTTGAGGGGTTCTCGTCGCGCACCGACACCGTGATGGTGGTCGCGACCTCGCTGTCGGAGAACGCCGGCACCGAGAAGCCGCAGACGGTGCGCTGGACCCTGCGACTGGACGTGACCGACGTCGACGGCAGGCTCGCGATCTCCCGGCTGGAGCCGATCCGATGAGGAACCGGCTGCGTGTGCTGGCGTTCGATGTGCTGGCGCCGGCGGCGGCGGTGGCCGCGCTGGTGTACATCGGCGTGGCGCTGGGCTGGCCGCTGTGGTGGGTCGCGGTGTGCTCGGTGCTGTGCGTGCTGGTGGTCGAAGGGGTGATCGTCAACGCGGTACTGGCCCGCCGCGACAAGGTGACCTTCGGCACCGACGACGACGGTCCCGGGCTGCGGCTGGCGGTGGTCGCGACGACGACGGCGGCGCTCGTCGCCGCGGCGGTGATCGGATACACCCAGTGGACCCGGCCCGACCAGACGTTGCGTGACGACAGCGCCGAGGTGACCGGCATCGCCAGCAGCGTCGCCGAGGCGTCGGCGACGTTCACGCCGCAGAACCCCACCTCGTCGATCGACCGCGCCACCGGCATGATGTCGGCCGCCAGCGCGGAGCGATTCCGCAACGAATTCGCCGCCGTCGCAAAGGATCTGGGCGGACGGAACGTGTCGGCGCAGGCGAGCACGGTGTCGGCCGGCGTCGAGGCCATCGGGCCCGACGCCGCGAGCGTCGCGGTGATCCTGCGCGGCACGCAGAGCAGCCCGGGCCAGCGGCCGGCCACGGCGGTGCTGGCGCTGCGGGTCACGCTGTCCAAGAGCGACGGGCGCTGGCTCGTCGAGGACGTCGCGCCGATCCACTCCCGCTGAGGCCCCGCCGCCCAGGGCCGTGGGTCAGTCGGTGGTGCGCTGGGATCGCATCTTGGCGAAGCGCTCCGAGAGTCGGCCCATCCTGATCATCAGGGATGCCGGCGGGCTGGTGGTGCCCCGCAGATAGGCGGCGAAGTCGTCGGCGGGCACGCCGATCCGTGACGCGAACTCCTGCTCGCCCAGACCCGAGCGCTCAAGCAGCAGGTGCACGTGGCGCGCCACTTCCGCGCACTCATTGGCCTCCAGGTGCTCGCGAGTGCGGTGCAGCACCTCCGACATCGCGCGCGACACCCCGTAGGGCCTGGCGGTCTCGAGCACCTCTTCGACCTGTCGGGCGGTCCTGCCGAACGGATCCCGCTTGATCGCGACCACGATGCGCTGCCACACGGCGAGGTCGTCGTTCTCCAGCGCGGCCCGGATCGCAGCGGTCGGCCAGAACTCGACCGGACGGTCGTCGGCGGGCGGGTCGGCGCGGCGGTCTGTGCCGCGCACCTCGGGCATCTCAGGGGCCACCATCACCTCGTCTCCTCCAACATGGCCACTGCCACCGCGAGGCAGCGTTGCCTGACCCGCGCCCACTCGGACTCCCCGTCGGCGCCGGCCGCGGCAAGGTCCGGCCCGTCGGCCGGAGCGGGCTCGGCCAGGCGCCGCACCAACTGGGTGGCCACCCAGTACGGCCTGGCCGGTTGACCACAGTAGTACCGGTCCATGCCGGCGAGCACTTCTGCCGCGGTGTTGGCGTCCATCGAATCCACCAGCTCGGCCAGGTCGTCGTAGTCACGGGCGCTGTTGCGCTGCAGGATCAGGAAGCTCTTCAGCCGCAGCGTCTCGGCGCCGGTCGGGATCTGCAGCCGGTCGCCGGTGGGCAGCAGCACGTTGGTGGTCTCCATCGGGCTGATGCGGGCCAGCGGGGGTTGCCCGTTGCCCTCCGCGCCCCGGGCGTCACGTTCGACGGCCAGCGCGTCCAGGGCGACGTCGAGTCTGCCGCGCCACATCGTCACCGGGTGCTTGGGCAGTTTGACCGCGACGGTCTTGCCGTGCGCCCGGTTGCTGACTGCCGCGGTGATCCGCTCGTCGCGCCCGAGGCGGCTGCCGGTGGCCTTGCCGCACGGCTGGCAGCCGCTGAACGCGAGCGGGTCGGCAACGGTGATCGCTTGTGGGACAAGGGTTTTTAGTTTCGCCGCGGACTTGACCACGGTGCGCAGATCCGAACCGGACGGTGCCAGCGCGGAAATGTCGTCGGGGATGATCACCAGGTCGCCGATGTCGGCCTTGGGGAGCGGCTTCTCGAAGTCCACCGACGGCAGGATGCGGTCCAGCCAGCGTGGCAGCCACCAGTTCCACTCGTCGAACATCGCCATCAGGGCGGGCACCAGCACCAGCCGCACCACGGTGGCGTCCACCGCGATGGCCACCGCGCAGGCGACACCGAGCTGGGCGACCAGCGGCATGCCGGCGAACGCGAACCCGATGAACACCGCGATCATGATCAACGCGGCGCTGGTGATGGTGCGAGCGCTTGTGGACACGCCGTAGGCCACGGCGTCACGGGTGTTGCCGGTCTGCAGGAACCGTTCCCGGATCCGGGTGAGCAGAAAGATCTCGTAGTCCATCGACAACCCGAACGTCAGCGCGAGCACCAGCGGCGGGATCGTGCTGTCCAGTGACGAGATCTGCTTGAAACCGAGGTCGGACAGCCAGCCCCACTGGAACACCACCACCAGCGAGCCGTAGGCGGCGGCGACCGAGAGCACGGTCATCAGCACGCCCTTGAACGCGAGGAACACCGACCGGATGGAGACCAGCAGCATCACGAACGCGATCAGTGCGACGAACAGGAACACCAGCGGCTGGGTTGCTGACACCCGGTCGTCGAAGTCCTTGATCAGCGCGGTGGGCCCGCCCACGTCGACGCGGGCGGCGTCACCGGCCACCGGCGGCAACTGGTCGCGCATCCAGTCGATGGTGTCGCGGGAACCCATATCCTCGGGGTCGACCGACAGCACCGCCGACAGCAGCGCGCTGCGCCCGTCGGTGCCGAACACCGGCGGCGACACCGACACGGTGTTCGGGGCCTGGCCCATCTTGTCGCGGAGCGACTCCAGCAACGGCACCTCGGACTGGGCCGTCTGTCCTTCGGGGACGGTGACCAGCACCCGGACCGGGCCGAGCGCGCCTGGGCCGAGCGCCTCGGCCGCGGCGTTGACCCCACCGCGGATCTCGTGGGTCGGGTCGAACTGCCGCTGCATGCTGTTGCCGAGCACCATCGAGAACGCCGGCGCGGCGAAAGCCAGCAGCAGCGCGGCGGCGGCCGCCGCCGAGAGCCACGGCCTGCGCATGACCCAGCCGGTCCAGCGGGTCCAGAACTTCGACTGGGTGGCCTCCACCCCGCGACCCCAGTGCAGGTACGACGACCGCTTCGCGGCCCGGCGGCCGAACGTGGCCAGCACCGCGGGCGTCAGCGTCGTGGAGGTCAGCACGGCCACGGCGACGGCCAGGATCGCACCGGTGGCCATCGACTGCAGCACCGGGGTGTTGATCAGATAGATGCCGGTGACCGACGCGATGACCGTCAGGCCCGACAGCACCACGGCCAGGCCGGACGTGGCCATCGCTGCGTCGACGGCGTCCTCGGGTTCGCGGCCGGCGCGCAGCTCCTCTCGGAACCGCATCAGGATGAACAGCGAGTAGTCGATCGCCACCGCGATGCCGAACATCGACACCGTCGACGTCACGAACACCGACATCGTGGTGTACATCGACAGCAGGAAGACCAGGCCCATGGTCACCACGACGGTGCAGATTCCCAGCAACAAGGGCATCGCCGCGGCGGCCAGCGAGCCGAACACCGCCAACAGGATGATCAGGACGATCGGGAAGTTCCACTTCTCGGCCTGGGCGATGTCGTGTTTGGTGGCCAGCGTCGCCGCGGCGCCGAGCGCGCCCTGGCCGATGACGTAGAGCCGGACCTTGCCGTTCTCCATCTCACCGGGCTCTTCGCCGTCGACGCCGATCTTCTCCCGCAGCTGCTTGGCGACGTCGACCGCACCGGTGTTCTCGAAGTCCAGCTGCAGCGTGATCACGTACGGGCGGTCGGGCTGCGGCGGCGGCTGTTGCGGCGTCGGGACGACCTTGACGCTGGGCACCTCGGAGGCGAGGCGCTCGAGGTGGGTGACCGCGTCGGCCATGTCCTGGAACGACGCGTCGGGGCGCGGTGCGGCGACCAGGGCGAGCGGGGAGGCGCCCTGATCGGGGAACTGCGCCTCAAGCTGGCGCTGTACGTAGAGCGACTGCGAACCTTCGACCTCGAAGCCGCCGCCGGTGAGGTGGCTGGACTGGTTCATCGCCAGATACACCGAGGGCACCAGGAGCAGGAGCCACACCGCGAACACCGCCCAGCGGAACCTGCGCAGGTTGCTGCTCAGGCGCATCATGAACTGCTGGATCGGAACTCCCCACTTTCTCCCCGGCTGCCGATAGCGAGAGGGTACAGCAGGTTTCTGTCAGTTCGCCGGGCTGAAACAGCTGGCAGAAATGCCTCATCCAGGGACGATGCCTGCGGGTTCGGTCGCTGTATTGGTAAGGCCCGAGGGGGCGATGGCAGTATGGCGGCGGAGCTACACAGGCGTCGGGGACCCTCTGCTCATCATCGCAGCACGTTTGCGAAGCACGTCACGCGTGTTAGCGAACTGTTAGGAGTTCGTCATGCATCTACCCGTGAAATTCGCCGCCGTGATCGCCGGAGGGGCCGGCATCGCGATGCTGACCGGCCCGATCGCGGTCGCCGCGCCCGATCCGTGCGCGGCCAGCGAGGTTGCCAGGACCGTGGCCGAGGTCGCGACCTATACCGGCAACTACCTGGAGGCCAACCCGAAAGCCAACGGGGCGATCACCGCGATCTCCCAGCAGCAGGAGGGGCCGCAGTCGATCGCCGCGCTGAAGGCGTACTTCGACGCCAACCCGCAGGTCGCCTCCGATCTGCAGCGGCTCCAGCAACCGTTGGTCGCGCTGTCGGGCAAATGCCGGCTGCCGGTCACCCTGCCGCAGGTGTTCGGGTTGATGCAGGCCGCGCAGCAGAGCCCGGCGTTGCCCGCCGCCCAGAACGCCGCGGTCACCGCGACCGGTTGACCGGCCCTTTCTTGTAGAAGTTCTCATCAACGGTTAATCGCTCGGCAAGAAAGTGCGCGGCGCGTCTGCTTAGCTTTCTAGGATGGTCTCGACCGGCGACCGAAACGGCCCGGTCCACCTCTGACGAAGGAGCCTCCATGGTGTTCTCGGCCCCAGCTGTGCGTCGCACGGTCCTGGGTGTGCTCGGCGCAGGCGCGGTTTCCGGCGGGATGCTGTTCGGTGCCCTGCCCTCGGCCTCTGCTCAGCCCGCTCCGCCACCGCCGAACTGCACGGCAGCCGACTTCTCCGGGGTTGCCTCCGGTGTCTCCGCGGCCACGTCGGCCTACCTGTTCACCCACCCCGACGTGAACGCGTTCCTGACCGGCCTGCACGGCAAGCCGCACGAGCAGATCCGCACCGAGGTCGCCGACTACCTGGCCATGCATCCGCAGGTCGAAGCCGAGCTGCGCGGTGTCCGCCAGCCGCTGACCGACATCAAGCATCGTTGCGGGTTCACCCCTGACGACCCCGACGGCCCGAACTTCCCGTAACGCGGTGCAGGACAGGGTGGACACTCCGCCTGCTCATGGGGGGGAGCTGTCCGCCCAGGACGGCGCGGGTCGGACGGTGTTGATGGTCGACGATGACCCCGACGTCAGAACTTCGGTGGCGCGTGGTCTGCGGCACTCCGGGTTCGACGTCAGGGTCGCCGCGACGGGCAAGGAGGCGCTGCGGCTGCTGTCCAGCGAGTCGCACGACGCGCTCGTGCTCGACGTGCAGATGCCCGAGCTCGACGGGGTCGCGGTGGTGACCGCGCTGCGTGCGCTGGGCAACGACATCCCGATCTGTGTGCTGTCGGCCCGCGACACCGTCAACGACCGCATCGCCGGGCTGGAGGCGGGCGCCGACGACTACCTGACCAAACCGTTCGACCTCGGGGAGCTGGTGGCACGGCTGCACGCACTGCTGCGGCGCGCGCACCATTCCGCGCCCACCTCCGACTCGATGACGGTGGGCTCGCTGACCATCGACACCGCGCGGCGACTGGTGTTCGTCGCCGGGGAACGGGTCGAATTGACCAAGCGGGAGTTCGACCTGTTGGCCGCGCTCGCGGAGAACGCCGGCGTGGTGCTGAGCCGGCAGCGGTTGCTGGAGCTGGTCTGGGGTTACGACTTCGACGTCGACACCAACGTCGCCGACGTGTTCGTGTCGTATCTGCGCCGCAAGCTCGAGCGCGACGGTCTGCCCCGGGTGATCCATACCGTGCGCGGCATCGGCTACGTGCTTCGTGAAGAGCCCTGACATGCGGGTGAGCTGACCCTGCCCGCCGTGCCCCGCCTTCCACGATTCCTGCGATCGGCGTCCCTGCGCACCAGGGTGGCGATCGCCGCGGCCGCCGCCGCGGCAGCGGTGGTCGCGGCGTTCACGATTCTGACCTCGCTGGTGCTGGCCGGCAACGACGAGGCACAGCTGGACCGCCGGTTGGACGCGATCGTCGACGCCAGCGTCTATCCGGACCAGCTGTCCGATCCCCGGCGCGGGGTGCTGCAGACCGGCCGGGCGCGCTCGTCGGGCCAGGTCGTGTACCAGCGCGGCTTCCAGCTGCCGCCGCTGCCGCCGGGCACCGACACCGTCATGGTCAACGGCGTCGAATACCGTGTGCGCACCATCCCGTCGGAGCAGGAGGGCGGGGTGCTGATGTCGATTGGTATCCGCGCCGACAGCATCCTGCTGAGCCGGGCCAGGATCCCGTTCTACATCGGGGTCGGGGTGGTCACCGTGCTGCTGGCCGGGGTGCTGGGCTGGTTGCTGGCCGGCGCGGCGATCAGGCCGTTGCGCAAACTGACCGAACACACCAAACGGCTCGACCACGGCACCGCGCAGATCCCGGCGGTACACGGGGTGCGGGAGGCCGAGGACCTGTCCGAGGCGATGAGCGCGATGCTGGACCGGCTCGCCGCCGCGCAGCGGGCCACCACGAATTCGCTGCAGGCCGCCCAGGACTTCGCCGCCAACGCCGCCCACGAGCTGCGCACCCCGCTGACCGCGATGCGGGCCGACCTCGACACCCTGCGCATCCACAACCTGCCCGAGGAGGAACGCGAGGAGGTGGTCGCCGACCTGTCGCGCGCTCAGCGCCGGGTCGAGGCCATCATCACCGCGCTCGGTCAGCTGGCGTCGGGGCAGCTCGCGCAGGACGAGGACCGCGAGGTCATCGACGTAACCGACATGCTCGACCGGGTGGGCCGCGAGAACATGCGGGTCCGCCGGGACGTGCAGATCGAGATCGACGCCGCCGACGACCTCGGCACCGTGCTGGGCTGGCCGGGCGGCCTGCGGCTGGCGGTGGACAACCTGGTGCGCAACGCCGTGACCCACGGGCAGGCCGGCCGCATCGTGCTCGCCGCGCACCGCGACGGCGGTGTGGTCACCATCGTCGTCGACGACAACGGCCGCGGCCTGCCCGCCGAGGAACACGAGGCGGTGCTGGGCCGGTTCTCCCGGGGCAGCACCGCCGCATCCGGGGGTTCTGGGCTGGGTCTGGCGCTGGTCGCGCAGCAGGCGGCGCTGCACGGCGGGACGATCACGCTGTCCGACAGCCCGCTCGGGGGTCTGCGCGCAACCCTGACGATCTCCAACGATCTTGCACCGCAGGAGTTTTCAGGCTGACGGACGACGCGCCAGTAACCGTGCCCCGGCTCGCCAGCCCAGCAGCAGCACCGCGGTGGTCAACGACGCGACGACGATGAAACTGACCGCGGTGCCCTGCCCGGTGGCCTTGCGCAACAGCATCCCGACCACGATCGTGGCGACCCACACGATCAGCCCGGTCGGCGCCGGCGACGTCGGCTGTCGCCAGGCCCGGCTCACCAGCCAACCGGCGACGGTGCCGGTCAGGAACGGCCAGGCCGTCTCGGCGATCCCGGTGACGGTCAGGCCCTCGGCGTGGCTGCGCCGCCCGATCGTGCAGAACACCACGACGCACACGAGGTCGGCGGCCAGCGCCTTCAGCGCGGTCGCGGAAGACGGGGAGTCGGTCGTCACGAGATGAAGGCTAGCGACCCGGATCCTCGGGTGGCGCACCGGATTTCTCGTCGGGCGGGTGGAACGCCTCCGGGTCCGGGCTGAATTGGGCCGGCGGCGCGGGATCGCCGGGGACGTCGCCGTTGATGTCGGGGTCCAGGGCGCTCTCGGTGCGGAACATGAAGAAGAACACCACCCAGCCGATGACCGAAATGAAGATCCAGCTGATCAGCCGGTAGACCAGCATCGCCGAGATCGCCGACGCCAGCGACATCCCGCTCGAGACCAGGCCGGGCACCAGCACCGCCTCGACCACCAGCAGACCACCGGGCATCAGCGGGATCGATCCGACGGCGCGGGCGGCCGCGTACGCGACGGTGACACCGGCCAGCGACGGGTGCCCGCCGGTGGCGTAGCAGGCGAACAGCAGGCATGCGACGTCGGCGATCCAGTTGAACAGCGACCAGCTGAACGCCTTGCCCAGGTCCCGCCGGCTCAGGTGCACTGCTTCCAGCTGGGTCAGGATCTCGCGCCACTTCGCCAGTCCCATGTCCAGGGGCTTGCCGCGCACCGAGTTGGCCCACGTCAGCACCCGCACCCCGATGCCGTCGAGCAGCTCCGGCCGGCTGGCGACGGCCTGCGCCAGCAGGATCAGCGCGAGGAACCCGCCGAGGGAGAAGATCAGTGACAGCGGGTTCTTGCTCGCGCCGAGCAGGAACGCACCGCCCAGACCCAGCAGGGCGAGCCCGATGACCTGCAACACCCCGGACATCACCAGCTGCCACGACGCCACCAGCGGCGAGGCGCCCCACAGCCGCTGCTGCCGGTAGATGAACGTCGCCGAGAGCACCGGGCCGCCGGGCAGCGTGGTGGACAGCGCGTTGCCGGCGTAGAACGCCGCCTCCGAGCGCCACTGATGCACCCGCACGCCGGCCGAACGCAGCAGCGTGCGCTGGATCTGGGCGAAGCTGTGCATCGATGCCATCGCCGCGACCGCGGCGGCCAGCACCCACAGCCAGTCGGCCGACCGCAGACTGGCCCACGCCTTGGCCAACTGGTCCCGCACGAGCGCGAGTTCCACGGTCAGCACGATGACGGCGAGCGCGATCAGCGCCCAGCGCAGCCACCAGTACCTGCCGCGACTGCGACCCGGCCCGGCCGGGCCGGTCTGGGTGTCGCTCGGGGGCGCGTCGTGAGACACGCGGTACAGAGTAAGCCGCATACACCCTGCAACAGCAGATCCCGAGCGCGTCCAGGCGAGGCCGTTACGCTACCGGAATGTCAGGTGGCCCGTCCTTCGACACCGTGGCCGACGAGTCGGTCAGCCCACTGGTCAGGAAGGCGGCGGCCTGGTCGTGGCGACTGCTGGTGATCCTCGGCGCGATCGTCGCGTTGCTGTGGCTGATGCTGCGGCTGGAGATCCTGGTGGTGCCCGTCGCGCTGGCCACCATCCTGGCCGCGCTGCTGATGCCGGTCGTGGACTTCCTGGACCGTCGCGGCGCCCCCCGCGGCGGGGCGGTGGCGCTGGTGCTGCTGACGGGCTTCGCGCTGTTCGGCGGCCTGCTCACGTTCGTGGTCAACCAGTTCATCGAAGGCGCGCCGGATCTGGTCACCCAGGTGTCGACCAGCATCGAGGGGCTGGTCCGGTGGTTGACCGACGGTCCGCTCGACGTCAGCCCGGCGCAGATCAACCAGGCCCGCGACGAGGCGATCGAGGCGTTGCGCAGCAACCAGGAGAAGTTGACCAGCGGTGCGCTGTCGACCGCCGGCACCCTGACCGAGATCATCACCGGTGCGCTGCTGATGCTGTTCACCCTGATCTTCCTGCTGCACGGCGGCCGCACCATCTTCGCGTTCATCACCCGGGTGTTCCCGTCGCACGTGCGTGACCGGGTCCGCGACGCCGGCCGCGCCGGGTTCCATTCGCTGATCGGGTATGTGCGCGCGACGTTCCTGGTGGCGCTCGTCGACGCCACCGGTATCGGCATCGGGCTGGCGATCATGGGGATCCCGTTGGCGCTGCCGCTGGCGTCCCTGGTGTTCCTCGGCGCGTTCATCCCGCTGGTCGGCGCGGTGGTGACCGGCTTTTTGGCGGTGATCGTCGCGCTCATCGCGAAGGGCTGGATCTACGGCCTGATCACGCTGGGTCTGATCATCGCGGTGCAGCAACTGGAAGGGCACGTGCTGCAGCCGTTGGTGATGGGGCGCGCGGTGGCGATCCACCCGCTGGCCATCGTGCTGGTGATCGCCGGTGGCGGCGTGCTCGCCGGGATCGTCGGGGCGTTGCTGGCCGTGCCGGCGCTCGCGTTCATCAACAGCGCGATGCGGGTGCTGGTTGCCGACGACCCCGCCGCCGAGCAGGCGGCGATGGAAGCCGACGAGGGGCCCGTGGTGCGGGCCGAACCCGACGACATCGAGACCGAGGTGCCCCGGGAGTGATCCCGGGAACCGTCAGAGCCGGCCTTCGCGGCGCAGGAGGTCCTGCGCGCTGAGCCCGTTGCTGCCGCGACGCTTCGGATCCTGGTCCGGCCGCGTGTTCAACTTCTCGGTGGCGGCGTCGGCATCGGTCTGCCGCGCGGCGGGGATGGCCCGCGTGCTGGCGTCGTCGCCGTCGTCGTCCTGCGCGCCCTTGCCGGACGGAATCGCCGTGGTCGGCTCGCTGGTGTCGGGCATGGCGTGGGTCGGCTCGGCGGACGGCCGCAGCGGCGCGGGTGCGGCCGGGCCGGCGCCGGACGCGCCGGTGCCCCGCAGATCACCGAGCCACGACTCGATCTCCCGCTCCTCCCGCGGCTGCGCCGGCGGGGGAGCGCACTTCTCGGTGGCGCGCTGGGCGGCCGCGGTGGCGTTGCTGACCGCGTTGCGCACCGCGTTCTTGGCGATGCCGAACCGGGTGGTCGGGGCTTCCTGTTCGGGCTGCGGCGGCACGGGCGGGCGGGGCGGCGCCCCGGGGATGCGTGCGGTGCCCACTGCCGACGGGTCGGCGGTCCGCGGCGGGGCCGGGATCCGCGTCGTCGGTCCGGGCGGGCGTCCACCGGGCGCGGGATGGGTCGGATCGTGCGGCGGCAGCGGCCGCGCCGGCAACGGCGGGCCACCGGCGCCGACCAGCGCCTCGGCCGGCGCCGTCTCCCGGACCAGCGGACGCTTGCGCTCGTCGGGGAGCTCGGTCTCGCCGAGACCCAGCTTCTCCTGGACCCGCTTCATCCAGCGCGGCGCCCACCAGCAGTCGTCGCCGAGCAGCTTCATGATCGCGGGCACCAGGAACATCCGGATGATCGTCGCGTCCAGGAGCAGCGCGATCAGCAGACCGAACGCC
Organism: Mycobacterium sp. ZZG; assembly: GCF_054786995.1. Taxonomy (NCBI): domain Bacteria; kingdom Bacillati; phylum Actinomycetota; class Actinomycetes; order Mycobacteriales; family Mycobacteriaceae; genus Mycobacterium; species Mycobacterium sp. ZZG. The sequence goes on along the minus strand of NZ_JBTBFV010000010.1, from coordinate 110,360 downwards.
AGGTACTTCATCATCACCAGGTCGGAGAACACGAAAGCGCCCGCGACGACGGCCAGCACCAGCGCGGCGCCGGTGATCAGGCGGCCGGTGGTGGCGGTGCCGATGCGGATCGCCTCGGCGGTCGACATTCCGCGCTCGCGGGCCTCGACCATGCGCGACACCAGGAACACCTCGTAGTCGGTGGACAGACCCCAGATCACGGCGATGATCAGGCCGATCATCGGCGCCATCAGCGGCTGCGGCGTGTAGTTCATCAGGCCCGACCCGTGGCCGTCGACGAACATCCAGGTCAGGATGCCCATCGTTGACCCGAGCGTCAGCGCGCTCATCAGCGCGGCCTTGATCGGTAGCACGATCGACCCGAACGCCAGGAACATCAGGATCGTGGTGGTGACGATCAGCACCAGGCCCATCAGCGGCAGCCGGTCGAACAGGCTGTGGATGCTGTCCTGTTCCAGCGCGGGGGTGCCGCCGACGGAGATGTCGATGCCGCGCGGCGGCTGGATGGACCGGAGCTCGTCGATCTTCTGGGAGGCGTCGTTGCGATTCACCAGACCGTTCTGGATCACCCGGACGGACGGATCCTCCGAACCGCCCTCCTGGACGGACCGCTCCTGCCACATCTTCGACGGATCGTTGTCCGGGTCGGTGAACCCGCTGATCGTCATCGCCTTGGCGCGGATCTCGGCGAGCTGCTGGTCGGTGACCGCTTCACCGTCCTGACGCTCGATCACCAGAGTCAGCGGCTCGGTGCGGAAGCCCGGGAAGCTGCGGTCGAAGTCCTCCTGCGCCTGACGCACCCCGTTGTCGGGCGGCAGGTATTTCTCGCTGATGCCGCCGAGGGCCAGCTGTCCCAGCGGGATGACGAGCAGGATCATCACGATCAGGATGGGCGCGGCGAACGCGATCGGCCGCTTCATCACGACGTTGACCAGCCGGCCCCAGAAACCCTTCTCGACCTCGGCGCGGGTCTTGGTCTTCTGGGTCTTCTCGGCCAGCCACTCCAGGTAGACCCGCATCGGCTTCCAGTTGCGGAAGAACGGTACCCGCAGCAGCGTGCGCACCCCGAGCGCGTCGACATTGCGGCCCAGGATCGCGAACGCGGCGGGCAGCACGGTGACCGACAGGATCGCCGCGAGCATGACCGACGCGATGATCGCGTAGGTGATCGACTTCAGGAAGCCCTGCGGGAACAGCAGCAGCGGCACCGACGACGCGACCAGGATCACCGCGGAGAACATCACGGTGCGGCCCGAAGTCATCACCGTGCGGCGCACGGCGGCCTCGGTGTCGTAGCCCTCGGCGATCTCCTCACGGAACCGGCTCACCATGAACAGGCCGTAGTCGATCGCGATGCCGAGGCCCATCAGCGTGACGACGGGCTGGGCGAAGAAGTGCACCGGCATGAACTCGGCGAACAGCCGCATGATGCCCAGTGCGCCGGCGATGGTCAGACCGCCGATGATCGCGGGAAGGGCCGCGGCGATCACGCCGCCGAACACGAAGAACAGCACCACTGCGACCAGCGGGATCGCCGCGACCTCGGCGCGCTTCTGGTCCTCGCCGATGGTGCCGGTGAGTTCACTGGCCAGCGGCTGCAGGCCGGCGAGCGCGATGTTGCCGTCGTTGACCTTCTGCAGGTCCGGTTCGACGACCTGGTAGTTCTTCAGGATCTCGTCGTCGTCGTCGCCCTTGAGCGGAATGCTGATGAAGGTCTTGGAGCCGTCCTCGGTCTTCATCTGCTGCACGGTCTCGGCCGTGCTGTCGGGGGCCCGCAACCAGCCCACCCAGCTGACGATCTGATCCGGGTGCTCGGCCACCACGTCGTTCAGCTCGCCGGTGACCTTTTCGATCCACTGTGGGTCGGTGACCTTCTTTCCGTCCGGCGGAGTGAGGATCGCCACCACATGGCTGGTCCGGTCGCGCCCGTAGGCCTCGTCGGAGACCAGCGACGCGTGCACCGACTGGCTGCCCTCGTCATAGAAACCGCTCTGTGTGACGTGCTGTCCCAGGCTGATGCCGTAGACGCCGCCGCCCAGGCACAGTGCGACCATGACACCGATCACTATGTATCGGTACTGGTACACCGTTCGACCCCACCAGGCGAACACGTAATGCTCCTATCGGTCTTCGAAAGTCCCTGTCATCTTCGCCCCCACACGTCGGACCCGGGGCTTTCAGTTATCTAGACGCGCGAGTTCAGCAGCGACGACAGCGGCCGGAAAGGCTGCAGCCAGGCGCCCTGCTCGGGTAGCGAGTCAAGTCCGATCCGCGGCAACGGCTCCCGGAAGACACCGGGGATGTCTTCCAGATCGACGAACTCCAAGGTATCCGACGCTAACGCCCAACTGGCATGTTCGCGAAATCCGAGCACCTGGACCTCGACACCGCTTCTGGCGATGTCCTCCAGCGGCAGTTTGAACGCCTGGCCGTCGGCCGAGGCCACGATCAGCCCGGCCAGTCCTTCGCTGCGCCGCAGCGCGATGTGGGCCAGCATGTCGCTGTCGACGTCGCTGTCCTCGTCGATCTTCGGTTTGGCGAACACCGCGAAACCGACGTTGCGCAGCGCCTCCACCCAGGGCCGGACGACGTCGGCGCTTCCGGGGGCGATGTTGGTGAACACGGTGGCCTCGGGTTCCAGCGCCACCGGTCGTCCGGACCCGGCCTGCGCGGCGGACAGGTCGGCGGTGCGGCCGAGCAGCCAGCGGCCCAGCGCGTCGAATCGCGGCCGGTGCGCGGCGGTCGGGCGGCCGCCGAGGATCGCGCCGAGTCCCATGTCCAGGTTGGGGGCGTCCCACACCAGCAGCACCCGGGCTTCGGGTGCGGTGTCGGCGCCCAGCGCGGCTGGGGTCACGGGCTCGGGGTTGTCCGGCGCGTCCGGCGGGGCCGGCATGTTGTCGGTCAGGCTCATGGTGTTCTCTCCCAGAGGAGTTCGGCAACGGTGGGACCGGCCAGCGCCTTGCGCTCGTACTTGGTGACGGGCCGGGCCACGGAGACGGGCAGTCCTGCGGTGTCGGCGCCGGTGCCTGCCTCGACGCGGCGCAAGAGCGGTTCGGCATCGCCGACCTCGGCGATGTGCTCGGCGTAACCCATGTGGTCGGTGGCGACATGCAGGATCCCGCCCGGCCGCAACCGGTCGGCGATCAGTGCCACGATGTCGGCCTGCAGCAGCCGGCGCTTGTGGTGCCGGGCCTTGGGCCATGGATCGGGGAAGAACACCCGCACACCGGTCAGCGAGCCCGGGCCGACCATGTGGGTCAGCACGTCGACCCCGTCGCCGCGGATCAGCCGGATGTTGGTGACGGGATGGTCGGTTCCCGAGGTCCGGTCGATCGCGGCGAGCAGCTGGGCCAGCCCCCGCCGGTAGACCTCGACGGCGATGACGTCGACGTCGGGTTCGGCCTGGGCCATGGCCAGTGTCGAGGTGCCGGTGCCGCAGCCGATCTCCAGCACCAGCGGCGCGGTGCGGCCGAACCACGCTTCGAGGTCGAGCCGGCCCGCCTGCGCGTCGCCGTCGCGGGCCTGACACCCGAGCTGCGGCCAGAGCCGGTCCCAGATGGCCTGCTGGTTGTCCGAGATCGTCGAGCGGCGGGCCCGGAAGCTGGTGACCCGGCGGTGGAAGTGCGGATGGTCCTCGGGGTCCGGCGCCTCGGGTGCGGCGAGGTCGGACTCCGGCGTGTGCATCCGTCCATAGTCGCTCATCGCGCCTGCGCTCCCTGCATCGTGTGACAGATTGATACCCAACAGTTGCCTTGTGAATTCGTGTCCTGACCGGCCCGCGACCGGTGCCACGATGGGAGTTCGGAGCGGGCCGTCCACCGGTCCGGGACACGGGGGCAGGCACATGTTCGCCGACGTCGTGGCGGAGTTCGCCGCACACACGCACGACCCGCGGCTGCGCGCCGTGCCGGAGCGCCTGCGGGACCCGCTCAGGGTAGCCGTCCGGGGCCGGAGCGGGGTGGGCTGCGGGTCCGTCGCCCGCGCGCTGGCCGCGTCCGGCGTGCCGGTGGTGACCGCCGTAGATGCCGCCGACGCGCAGGTGATCGTGGTCGCCGAGGTGCTCAAACCCGAGGACCGGGCGCTGCTCACGGCGCCGGTGCCGACGGTGATCGTGCTGAACAAGGCGGACCTGGCCGGCCGGGTCGTCGGCGGGCCGCTGGCCGCGGCGACGGCGTGCGCGGCCCGGATCAGCGGGACGGCCGGGGTGGCGGTAGTGCCGATGATCGCGCTGCTGGCCCGGCCCGAGCTCGACGGGCGGGATGTCGCGGCGCTGCGGACACTGGCCGCGACCCCGGCCGACATGACTTCCACCGACGCGTTCGTCGACGCCGAGCACCCGGTGCCGGCCGAGGTTCGGCGCCGGCTGCTCGCCCGGCTGGACCGGTTCGGGCTCGCACACGCCGTGCTCTCCTGCGCCGAAGGGGCCGACGCGGCGACCGTCAACCGCGCGTTGCGCGATCTCAGCCAGGTCGGCCGCGTGGTCGCGGCGGTGGACGCGATGACCGCCGAGGTGACGTACCGGCGGGTGTGCGCGGCCGTCGACGATCTGCACCGGGTGGCCGCCGAAACCCGCGACGACGGACTGGCCGGCTTCCTCGCCGGCGACGACGCGGTGATCGCGGTGATGGCCGCCGCCGTCGACGCGATGGAGGCGACCGGGCTGCGGGTCGACCGCGGCGACAGCCCCGACGCCCACGAACGGCGCGCCGTGTACTGGCACCGCTACGCGGGCGGCCCGGTCACCGGGCACCACGGACGTTGCGCGGCAGCCATCGCGCGCGGCTCACTGCGGTTGCTGAGCCGGTCGCGGTGACCGCACCGGACGTGGTGCTGGTGACCGGCCCGCCGCGGGCGGGGGTGACCAGCCTGGTCGGGGAGCTGCGCAGCAGGATGCCGAACTGCCGGTTCGTCGAGCCGGGCGACGCCGGGCACACCGGCCCACTCGCGATGGTGCTGTTCGTCGTTTCGGCGGTGGCTCCGATCACCGAATCCGACTGCGCGCTGGCCGCTCTCGCGACCGCGGCCACTGACGCGGTGGTCGCGGTGGTGTCCAAGATCGACGACCACCGCGACTGGACCGCCGTGCTGGCCGCCGACCGGGCGCGGCTGGCCGCGCACACGCCGCGGCTGGCCCCGATCCCGTGGATCGGCGTGGCGGCGGCGCCGCGGCTGGGTGATCCGGTGATCGACGAACTGGTCAGGGTGCTCGGGGAGCAGCTGGCGGACCCCGGCCGGGCCGGGCGGAACCAGCTGCGCGCATGGGCGGCCCGCGAGCAGACGCTGCGCGACGAGCGGGACCGGCTGATGCGGGAGCGCCGGGCCGGCGCGGCGCGGCGGGCGACCCTGCTGCGCACCGACCTCGCGCAGGCCCGCCTCACCGTGACCCACACCGCGCGGAAGCGGTGCGCGGCGCTGCGCACGGAACTGCTCGACGACGCGGCCGCGGCGGGCAGGGGGGACGTCAACGGGTTCGCCGACCGCGCCCGCAGGCGCGCGGCCGAGGTCCTCGCCGCCGTCGACGCGGACCTCACCGCGCACGCCCATGCCGAGGCCGATGGTCCCGCGGCGGCGCCGGACGAGCCGTGGCTGCCGGATCCGCCGCTGCGCGCCCGGCGGCTGGAGATCCGGCTGATGACGGTGCTGGGCGCGGGGTTCGGGCTGGGGGTCGCGATGGTGGTGCCCCGGCTGCTGTCGGGGCTCGCCCCGGAACTGGCCACCGTCGGGCTGCTCGCCGGCACCATGCTCGGCCTGGTCACGACCGCGTGGGTGATCCGGACCCGGGCGCTGCTGCACGACCGGTCCGTGCTGGAGCGCTGGGCGCTGGAGGTGGTGGCTGCGCTGCGCGTTGTCAGCGAGGAACGGGTGGCGACCCGGATGCTGGCGGTCGAGACCGCGCTCGCCGCTGCGGGCGCGGCCTCCGGGGACGCGGAGGACGCCGTGGCAGGCGCGCGGATCGCGCAGGTCGAGGCCGCGCTGCGGGAGTTGTCCCGTGCGCGGCAGCGCCGAATCGGGCACCATGACTTGTTACCGCTCGGTAGATCGCCCGGTGGGAACCATCTGAATCGTTCCTGTGAGTGAATGGACATCGTCCTGATTCACCGCGGGTATGTCACCCGCGTTAACCTCAGTAGACAGTGACCAGGGAATCTGAGCCTTGGGTTCTGATTCCGGCGCCTGCGTTCTGGCAGGCCTTCGTCGAGATGCAGGGGAGACGACACAGCATGACCGCAGCGACCATTCCGGGACTCGACAACGCACCGACCAAGCACGAGGGTCTGCTCACCTGGGTTCGCGAGGTCGCCGAGCTGACCCAGCCCGACCGCGTCGCATGGGCCGACGGCTCGCAGGAGGAGTACGACCGGCTCTGTGAGCAGCTGGTCGAGGCGGGCACCTTCCAGAAGCTGAACCCGGCCAAGCAGCCGAACTCCTACCTGGCGCTGTCCGACCCGTCCGATGTGGCGCGCGTCGAGTCCCGCACCTTCATCTGCTCCGAGCGCGAGATCGACGCCGGCCCCACCAACAACTGGATGGACCCGGCCGAGATGCGCGGCATCATGACCGATCTGTACCGCGGCTGCATGCGCGGGCGCACGCTGTGGGTGGTGCCGTTCTGCATGGGCCCGCTCGACGCCGACGACCCCAAGCTGGGTGTGGAGATCACCGACTCCGAGTACGTCGTGGTGTCGATGCGCACGATGACCCGGATGGGTGCGGCGGCGCTGGAGAAGATCGGCGACGACGGCTTCTTCGTCAAGGCGCTGCACTCGGTCGGTGCGCCGCTGCAAGATGGCCAGGCGGACGTGCCGTGGCCGTGCAACGACACCAAATACATCACCCACTTCCCGGAGACCCGGGAGATTTGGAGCTTCGGCTCCGGGTACGGCGGCAACGCGTTGCTGGGCAAGAAGTGCTACTCGCTGCGCATCGCGTCGGCCATGGCGCACGACGAGGGCTGGCTCGCCGAGCACATGCTGATCCTGAAGCTGATCAGCCCGGAGAACAAGGCGTACTACATCGCCGCGGCGTTCCCGTCGGCATGCGGTAAGACCAACCTCGCGATGCTCCAGCCCACCATCGAAGGCTGGCGCGCGGAGACCGTCGGCGACGACATCGCCTGGATGCGGTTCGGCAAGGACGGCCGGCTCTACGCCACCAACCCCGAGTTCGGCTTCTTCGGTGTCGCCCCGGGCACCAACTGGGACTCCAACCCGAACGCGATGAAGACGATCGCCGCCGGCAACACCGTCTTCACCAACGTCGCCAAGACCGACGACGGCGACGTGTGGTGGGAGGGCCTGGAGGGCGAGCCCGACCACCTGATCGACTGGAAGGGCAACGACTGGGTGCTGCGGGAGACGGAAACCAAAGCGGCGCATCCGAACTCGCGCTACTGCACCCCGATCTCCCAGTGCCCCACGCTCGCGCCGGAGTGGGACGACCCGCAGGGGGTGCCGATCTCGGCGATCCTGTTCGGCGGCCGCCGCAAGACCACCGTCCCGCTGATCACCGAGGCCCGCGACTGGCAGCACGGGGTCTTCATCGGCGCCACGCTGGGTTCCGAGCAGACCGCGGCCGCCGAGGGCAAGGTCGGCACCGTACGGCGTGACCCGATGGCGATGCTGCCGTTCCTCGGCTACAACGTCGGCGACTACTTCCAGCACTGGATCAACATCGGCAAGCAGGCCGACGCGTCGCAGCTGCCGAAAGTGTTCTTCGTCAACTGGTTCCGCCGCGGTGACGACGGCCGCTTCCTGTGGCCCGGTTTCGGTGAGAACAGCCGGGTGCTGAAGTGGGCCGTCGAGCGCATCGAGCACAAGGCCGACGGCAAGAGCACCCCGATCGGCATCGTGCCCACCGCGGCCGACCTCGATCTGGAGGGTCTGGACGTGGACCCGGCCGACGTCGACGAGGCGCTGGCGGTCAAGGTCGAGGAGTGGCAGGCCGAGGTGCCGCTGATCGAGGAGTGGTTCGAGTTCGTCGGCGAGAAGCTGCCCACCGGCATCAAGGACGAGTTCGACGCGCTGAAGACCCGCCTGGCCGAAGAGCGCTGATCCCTCCACCGCGAGCGTGCGTGTCTGCGCCCGGACACGCCGCCCGCGGGCCGAATTCGCGCACGCTCGTCGCTGAGCGGGCTGGTGCGGATCCGACAAGCCGCTCTTGACACCTGTCAACTGTGGCGAAGTAAAGTCAGCGCATGCAGATCCGCGACACCGCCGTTGCCAGCCCCGACAAGCCCGCCGTCATCATGTACCCCAGCGGAACTGTGGTCACGTTCGGCGAACTCGAGGCGCGGGCCAACCGGTTGGCCCACCTGTTCCGGGACGCCGGACTGGTCGAGGGCGACGCCGTCGCGATCCTGATGGAGAACAACGAGCACATCCACGCCGTGATGTGGGCGGCACGCCGCGCCGGTCTGTACTACGTGCCGATCAACACCCACCTCACCGCCGCCGAGGTCGCCTACATCGTTGACAACAGCGGCGCCAAGGCCATCGTCGGTTCGGCCAAGCTCACCGACACGCTCGCCGGCCTGGAGGCCGAACTGCCGAACGGCCTTCCGCCGGTGCGGCTGATCGCTTCCGGAGCCGAATCGTCGGCGACAAGCGCCTCCGGAGCCCTCGATGGCTGGCAGTCCTATCCCGAGTGTGTGGCCGACAAGCCGGACACCCCGATCGCCGACGAGATCGAGGGCGACCTGCTGCAGTACTCGTCGGGAACCACCGGCCGACCCAAGGGCATCAAACGCGAACTGCCGCATGTGCCGCCGTCGGAGTCGCCCGGATTGATGGCCGCGCTGGTGTCGTTCTGGATGCACCCGGACGCGGTGTATCTGAGCCCGGCCCCGCTGTACCACACCGCGCCGTCGGTGTGGTCGATGCAGACCCAGGCCGGCGGCATCACCACCGTGGTGATGGAGAAGTTCGACGCCGAGGGTGCGCTGGACGCGATCGCCAAACACACGGTGACGCACGGACAATTCGTGCCGGTGATGTTCACCCGGATGCTGAAGCTGCCCGAGGACGTACGCACGTCGTACGACGTGTCCAGCCTGGAGCGCGTCATGCACGCCGCCGCCCCGTGTCCGGTGGACATCAAAAAGCAGATGATCGACTGGTGGGGCCCCATCATCGACGAGTACTACGCCTCCTCGGAAGCGCACGGGTCGACGCTGATCAGCGCCGAGGAGTGGCTGACGCACCCAGGTTCGGTGGGCAAGCCGCTGACGGGCGTCATCCACATCGTTGGCGAGGACGGCCAGGAACTCCCGCCCGGTCAGGCCGGTGAGATCTACTTCGAGGGCGGCTACGACTTCGAGTACCTCAACGATCCCGACAAGACCGCGTCCTCACGTCACCCTCAGGGCTGGAAGACGGTCGGCGACATCGGATATCTCGACGAGGACGGCTACCTGTACCTCACCGACCGCCGGCACCACATGATCATCTCCGGTGGGGTGAACATCTATCCACAGGAAGCCGAGAACCTGCTCGTCACCCACCCGAAGGTGATGGACGCCGCGGTGTTCGGCATCCCCGACGACGAGATGGGCCAGCGGGTCAAGGCCGTCGTGCAGACCGTCGACCCCAGCGATGCCACCGAAGAATTCGGGCGCGAGCTCCTTGACTGGCTGCGTGACCGCCTGGCGCACTACAAGTGTCCGCGGTCGCTGTCGTTCGAGCCGCAGCTGCCCCGCACCGACACGGGCAAGCTGTACAAGCAGGAGCTGATCAAGAAGTACTCGTGAACGATCCGGTCGAACTGGCGGGCGGTATCCGCGTCGCCGTCGGAACTCCGTCCGACGAAGCCACCTTCACGCTGACCGAAGACGACGTCGACGACCGCCGGGCCGTCACCGTCGCGTCGGTGCGTGACGCACTCGCCGAGCTGGAGCAGCGGTGCGGCCGCTGGCCGGTGGCGGCCGCCGTCTGCGACGACGTGCTGCGCGCGTTCGACGCCGCCGGTGCCACCTTCACCGGGGTGGTCACCGAGTCACTGGCGTATTCGACGTTGCAGTCGGGTCCGGAGTTCGCGCGCTGGCTTGCCGCGCGTGGACCCGCGCAGGTGCCAAGGACGCCGGATCCGGTTGTCGCGCAACGGGACGGCAACCTTCTCACCATCCGGTTCAACCGCCCGCAGCGACACAACGCGTTCTCTACCGACGCCAGGGCCGCGCTGTTGGACGCGCTCGAGGTGGCCCGGCTCGATCCGTCCGTCGACGAGGTGGTGCTGGCCGGCAACGGCCCGTCGTTCTGCAGCGGCGGCGATCTCGCCGAGTTCGGGTCGTTCACCGATCCGGCCTCCGCCCACGTGGCCCGCACCCGGCACAGCCCGGCGCTGGTGCTCGACGAGATCACCGCACGTCTGGGCCGCGCTTGCCGTGCCGAGATCCACGGTCAGGTGCAGGGCAGCGGCCTGGAGATGGCCGCGTTCTGCGGCACCGTGAGCTGCGACGCAGACGCGGTGCTCGGTCTGCCCGAGCTGGCCCTCGGTCTGATTCCCGGTGCCGGCGGCACGGTCAGCATCACCCGGAGGATAGGGCGTTGGCGCACAGCGTATCTGGTGCTGTCGGGCCACACCGTCGACGCCGCCACCGCACTGCGGTGGGGCCTGGTCGACTCCGTCGTGTGAAAACCGGCACGCGTGAGCCGCGCCCGATCCGCTAACCGGAGCGGCGCAACGTGACCCGGTAGGCGTACTGCTCGGGCAGAAACTGGCTGACCGCCAGCTCCACCGGGCGGCCCCGGTGGTCGGTGTAGAGCCGGTCCACCCGCAGCATCGGATGCCCGGGTGCGCAGCCGACCGCGGCGGCGGTCCTATCGTCGGCCGGCGCGACCGTGATCGATTGCGCCGCTTCGGCGATGGGGCTCTCCAGGTGCGGTCCGAGCAGACCGATGACGGTGTGCGTGCTGACCGCGCCGGTGGCCAGGTGGGGTGATTTCAGCACGGGCGCGGCGACACCCGGCGGGAGGTGAACCGTGGTGTGACCGAACGGCACACCGTCGTGGACCCGACGGAACCGCACCGTGTGAACGACGTCCCCGTCCTGTCGCAGCCTGCTGGCGGCGTCGATGTCGACCCGGCGATGCAGCCCGTCGACCACCTCCATCGTGGTGTCGACCGACAGGCTCATCAGATCCTCGATCGAGCCGAGCTGCCGCAGGTAGCGCCGGCCCTGGTCGCGGGCGTAGCTGCCGCGCCCGGGCACCCGGTACACCGCGCCCTCGGCGACGAGATCCTGGAACGCGCGACGGACCGTCTGCCGGGACAGGCCGTGGCGGGCGACGAGTTCGGACTCCGTCGGCAGCCGGGTGCCGTCGGGATACCGGCCCGCGACGATCTCCTCCCGAAGCCGTTCGCGCAGAACCTGATAGGCCGGCGGCATCAGATTCCGCCCCGGGCCACCAACTGTTCGGCGATGACGTTGCGCTGGATCTCGTTGGTGCCCTCACCGACGATCATCAGTGGGGCGTCACGGAAATAGCGCTCCACGTCGTACTCGGTGGAGTAGCCGTACCCCCCGTGGATCCGCACCGCGTTGAGCGCGATCTCCATCGCGACCTCGGAGGCGAACAGCTTGGCCATTCCCGCCTCCATGTCGGCGCGCTCGCCGCTGTCGTAGCGGTCGGCGGCGTAGAGCGTCAGCTGCCGGGCCGCGCTCAGCTTGGTCGCCATGTCGGCCAGGTAGTGGCCGACGGCCTGGTGCTTCCAGATCGGCTGCCCGAAGCTCTCCCGGTCCTGCGCATAGGCCAGGGCGTCGGCCAGCGCGGCCGAGGCCACCCCGAGAGCGCGGGATGCAACCTGGATCCGGCCGGTCTCCAGGCCTTTCATCATCTGCGCGAAGCCCTTGCCGGCCACCCCGCCGAGGATCGCCGACCGCGGCACCCGGCATCCGTCGAACGACAGCTCGCACGACTCCACCCCCTTGTATCCGAGCTTGGGCAGATCACGCGACACCGTCAACCCCGTGGTGGGGTTGTCCACCAGCACCACCGAGATGCCGGCATGCCGGGGGGTGGCGTCGGGGTCGGTCTTGCACAGCAGCGCGACCAGGCCGGAACGGCGCGCGTTGGAGATCCACGTCTTGGCGCCGTCGACCACCAGGTCGTCACCGTCGGCCCGGGCGACCGTCGACATCGCCTGCAGGTCCGAACCACCACCTGGCTCGGTCAGCGCCATCGTTGCCCGCAGCTCCCCGCCGGCCATCGCGGGCAGATAGCGTTGCTTCTGCTCGTCGGTGCCGAACAGCGTCAGCAACTTGGCCACCACGGTGTGCCCGCCCATGGCGCCGGCCAGGCTCATCCAGCCGCGGGCCAGCTCCTGGGTGACCAGCACATAGCACCGGGTCGACACCGGCGCACCGCCGTGGGATTCCGGGACCGCCAGGCCGAAGATGCCGATCTGCTTCATCTGCTCGATCCACGCCGCCGGGTAGGTGTTGGCGTGCTCGACGTCGCGGACGGTCGGCTTCACCTCCCGGTCGACGAACGTACGGACCGTCTGCACCAGCATGGCCTCTTCGCTGCTCAATCCCTCGACCATCCACAGCCTTTCCGTGTCGTGAAGCTGCCGTAAATGTACGGCCATTTACGTCCGTCATGTTGACACGCTGTTCTGGGTCCTGCCAGCATGACCCGCTGTGACTTTGTACGGCCAAATCGCGAGCGGTCCGTTCTTCGACCAGTTGGAGATAGGGCAGGTCTTCGACACGGCCCCCTCCATGACGTTGACCGCCGGCGTGGCCGCCACCCATCAGGCGATCCTCGGCGACCGGCTCCGGTTGCCCCTCGACGCCGAGCTGTCCCACTCGGTCACGGGCGCGACGGCGCCGCTGGCTCACCCCGCCCTGGTGTGCGACGTCGCGATCGGCCAGTCCACGTTGGCGACCCAGCGGGTCAAGGCCAACCTCTTCTACCGCGGCCTGACGTTCTACCGCTACCCGGTCATCGGCGACACCCTGTTCACCCGCACCGAGGTCGTGGGTCTTCGGCAGAACACGGCGAAACCGGGGCGAGCGCCCACCGGCCTTGCCGCACTGCGCATGACGACAATCGACGGGGTCGGGCGACTGGTGCTGGACTTCTACCGGTGCGCCATGCTGCCGCTGAGCGGCGACACCGTGCAGACCGGGCACGCCGACGATCTGTCCGCCATCGGTGCCGGCGAAGGGCCCGTGACCGACCCGACCGCCGACTGGGACGCCGAGATGTTCCGGGCGCGAGTGCCGGGCCCGCACTTCGACCCCGCGCTCGCCGGCGCCGTCCTGCGCAGCACCGCCGACGTGGTCAGCAGTGCCCCCGAACTGGCCAGGCTGTCCTTGAACATCGCAGCCACCCATCATGATTCACGGGTCGCCGGCCGGCGCCTGGTGTACGGCGGGCACACCATCGGCCTGGCCCTGGCCCAGGCCGCCCGGTTGCTGCCCAACCTGGTGACCGTGCTGGGCTGGGAATCCTGCGACCACACCGGGCCGGTGGATGAGAACGACACGTTGTACAGCGATCTCACGATCGAGGCGGCTGAGCCGCTGCCGGGCGGGCGGGGCGGGGTGCTGCGGTTGCGGTCCGTGGTCTACGCGGCCGGACCCGACGAGGACCGCCAGGTGCTGGACTGGCGGTTCAGCGTGCTGCACTTCTGATCACAATGGTGTGGTGACACCCGTGCGCATCCCTGCCGCCGTGCTCGACCGGGCAAGCTCGGTCGCCCGCGACGTGGGCGCGCGCACCGGGATCACCGTCGACGCAGCGGAACTGCTCGGCGGCCGGGCCGCACTGCTGGGCCTGCGCTGCGGCGACCGGATCTCCGCAGGCGGGGCCACCCGGCTGATGGCCGCCCGCGACGGCTGGTGCGCGCTGACCCTGTCCCGCGGCGACGACGTCGCCGCGGTCCCCGCGCTGACCCAGACTGACGATGTGATGACCGACCCCTGGCGGGCGGTCGAGCGCTGCGTGCGCGACCTCGGGGTGACCGGCTTCGCCGAGCGGGCGCGGCTGCTCGGCCTGCCCGTCGGCGTCCTCGGTGAAACCGCGCCTGCCGCACCGGTTCTGCGCGCCTTGGGGCCGCGGGCACAGCCGGCCTCGGCGGCGGGGCTGCTCGTCGCCGACCTGTCCTCGATGTGGGCCGGCCCGCTGTGCGGCCGGTTGCTCGCGAGCGGGGGCGCCACCGTCGTGAAGGTGGAGAGCGCCGCCCGCCCGGACGGGACACGGCAGGGACCCCGCGATGTCTTCGATTGGATGAACGCCGGAAAGCTCTCTTACCACGCTGATTTCGCGCACCCCGGGCCGCTACGCCGGCTGCTGGCCGCGGCCGACGTGGTGATCGAGTCCTCCCGGCCCGCGGCACTGCGCCGGCGTGGCCTGAGTCCGGACAGCGTGCCCGTACGTGCCGGCCGCACCTGGATACGGATCACCGGTCACGGAACGGCGGACGGCCGCGCCGACTGGGTCGCGTTCGGCGACGACGCGGCGGTCTCGGGCGGTCTCGTCGGCGGTACCGCGCAGGCGCCGCGGTTCTGCGGGGACGCGATCGCCGACCCGTTGACCGGGCTGCACGCAGCCCGTGCGGTGCTCGAATCGCAGGCCAGAGGCGGCGGGGAGCTGGTGGAGATGTCGATGGCCGCGGTCGCCGCGACCTACGCCGAACTGCCCCGCGACCGCGAAATCGACTGCACGACAGCGCCGCCGAACCCGAGTCGCGGCCCAGCGCCGGGCGCGGACAACGACGCCGTCGAGCGTCTGGTCGCCGAACGGCTGGCCGGATCGTGCTGATCCGGCGGGCGAGGCTGCTCGACGGCACCGCGACCGACCTACGCGTCGGCGAGCGCATCCTCGAGGTCGGCGCAGGGCTGACGCGCCGGCCCGGCGAACCGGAGTACGACGCCGCCGGCGGCGCCGTGCTGCCGGGCCTGCACGACCACCACATCCACCTGCGCGCGGCCGCGGCCGCGCTGCACTCGGTCCGGGTTGGTCCCGAGGTGGTGCACACCAGGGCCGAGTTGGCCCGGGTGCTGGCCACCGCGCCGGTGGATGCGCACGGCTGGATCCGTGCGGTCGGCTACCACGACGCCGCCGCCGGACCGCTGGACCGGCACGTGCTCGACGACGTCGCGCCGTCGGTTCCGGTGCGGGTCCAGCACCGCAGCGGCGTGCAGTGGATCCTGAACAGTGCCGCGCTGCACCGCGTCGGGCTGACGGACCATGCCGACGGTCGGCTGCCCAGCGCCGACGCCGGCTGGGCGGCCGAGCTGCGTCAGGAACCCGACCTCGCCGGCCTGAGCGCGCGACTGTGCCGGCTCGGCGTCACCGGGGTCACCGACGCCACACCGGATCTCGCCGATCCGGACCAGCTGCCCAAGCAGATGTCCCAGCGAGTCCGGTGGCTGTCCCCGGGCAAGCGCATCCTGCACGATGACGCGCTCGACCTCGATGAGGTGAGCGGATGGATCGCCGACCGGCGCGCCGCCGACGCGCCGGTCGCGGTGCACTGCGTCACCGCCGCCCAGCTGGTCGTGACGCTGGAGGCGTTGCGCCTCAACGGCATTCATCCGCTCGATCGTATCGAGCACGCCGCGGTGGTGCCCGACGGGACGCTGGCCCAGCTCGCCGCCGCGGGGGTGACCGTGGTGACCCAGCCGAACTTCGTCGCCGAACGCGGCGACCAGTACCTCACCGACCTCGACGCGGCCGAACACCACGAGCTGTGGCGCGTCGCCTCGCTGACCCGCGCCGGGGTGACGGTGGCGCTGTCCACCGACGCGCCGTTCGGCGACCTCGATCCGTGGGCGGTGATGCGCGCTGCCGTGCACCGCACCACGCCGTCCGGCCGGGTACTGGGCGACGGTGAACGTGTCTCGGCGGCAACGGCGTTGACGATGTTCCTGGGCGCGCCGGACCGGCCGGCCGTCCCGAGGCGGATCGAGCCCGGCGCGGCCGCCGATCTGTGCATCCTGTCCACCCCGCCGCCGGCCGCGCCCGCCGAACTGGACGCCGCTGCCGTGGCCGCCACGGTCATCGGCGGCAGGCTCGTCTATGAGCGCCGGTGAGTGTCAGGCCGCCGCGGGCGCGAACGCCGTCCGTAGCAGCGCGCACTGGCTGTTGAAGAACGACTGTGACACAGACGCTTTCGGCGCGATTCCGTCGAACCCGTGGAAGGCGCCGTCGACGACCATCACCTCGCACGGCACGCCGGCCTCCCGCAGTCGCTCGGCGTAGGCCAGGTCCTCGTCGTGGAACAGGTCGAGGGTGCCGACGCCGATCCATGCCGGCGGGAGCCCGGCGAGATCCTCGCGGCGGGCCGGGACCGCCTCGGTCGGATCGGCGTCCTTGAGGTAGGCCCGCCAGCCGAAGCGGTTGCTCGACTGGTTCCACAGCCGGTGTCCCGGGTGGTCGAGCCCGTGGCGGTCCACCGTGCGGTCGTCGATCATCGGATATACCAGAACCTGTGCGGCGACCGGGATCTCACCGCGGTCGCGGGCCAGCAGTGCCAGCGCGGCCGCCAGCCCGCCGCCGGCGCTGGCTCCGCCGATCGCGACGCGTGCCGGATCCACCGACGGCAGCCGCGACAACCAGCCCAGCGCGGTGTAGCAATCCTCCAGCGGAGTCGGGTACGGATGTTCGGGTGCCAACCGGTAGTTCACCGACGCGACCGTCGCGCCGAGTTCCCGCGCGAAACGCCGGCACAGCACGTCGTCCTGGGCGGCGTCGCCAATGACGTAGCCGCCGCCGTGGATCCACAGCAGCGCCGGTCCCGGGCAGGGCGCCACGCCGCGGGGACGGAACAGCCGCACCCCGACCCCGGAGGACAGCGTCAGCACCTCGATATCGTCGGGGGCGTCGCCGCTGCGCCACATCAGCCGGGACGCCGCCCGCATGAACGGCAGCGTGACCGGCGTGATCATCTGTCTGGGCAGGATGCGGGCACTGCGGCGCAGTTCGGGGTGGAAATTTATGCGGGGCATCCGACAAGTATGCGTGTGCGGTGACGGCTTCCGTCAGCGAAGTAGCGGGTCTCGCGGCAGTCCGAGGATCCGCTCGGCAACCGTGTTCCGGGTGATCTCCGAGGTTCCCCCGGCGATGGTCATGGCCCGGTTGCCCATGTAGCTGCGGGTCAGCTGCGGGATCTGCTCGGTGACCGCCGCGGTGCCGGCCAACTCGAACGCGAGCTCGGTGAGCCGCTGACCCGACTCGGCGACCAGCAGTTTGGTGACGTTGCCTTCCGGTCCGGGCTCGGCGCCGGCGATCGCCCGGGTGGCCCGCCGCAGATTGAGCAACCGGAGCGTGTGCAGCTCGGCGATCACCTCGCCGGCGCGGCGCACGTAGCCCGCCGCCGTCTCCGGTGCGCTGTCGAGCAGCTTGATCAGATGGTCGGGGGTGGTGCCGGTCGGGGCGCCGGAGCCACCGCCGATCGAGACCCGCTCGTTGCCCAGCGTCGCGCGCGCGACCAGCCAGCCCTTGTTGACGTCGCCGACCACATCGGCGTCGGGCACGAAGACGTCGTCGAAGAACACCTCGTTGAAGTGCGAATCACCGGTGAGCCCGCGCAATGGGTTCACCGTGACGCCCGCGGCCGTCATGTCGATCGCCATCATGGTGACCCCGGCGTGCTTCGGAGCATCAGGGTCGGTGCGGACCGTGGCCAGGCCCCACTGACACATGTGCGCCAGGCTGGTCCACACCTTCTGCCCGGTCACCCGCCAGCCGCCGTCGACCTTCTTGGCCGAGGTGCGCACCGCCGCGGCGTCCGACCCCGCGCCCGGCTCGGAGAAGAGCTGGCACCACATCACCTGGCCCCGCAGCACCGGTTCCACCCAGCGCTCGCGTTGCTCCTCGGTGCCGGCCTGAGCGATCGTCAGTGCCACCCACCCGGTGATCCCCATGTCGGGACGGTCGACGTCGGCGAACTCCTCCTCGATGACCAGCTGCTCCAGCACGTTCGCGCTGCGGCCCCACGGCCGCGGCCAGTGCGGGACAAGATATCCGGAGTCGACGAGGTGGTCGCGCTGGCGGTCGACGGGCAGGGCCCGGGTTTTCGCCGCGGCCTCGCGGGCCTGGCTGCGGTACTGCTCGGACTCGGGCGGCAGCGTGAACGACGCGCCGTGGGCCTGGCCGCCGCGCTGGGCGTCGACGACGTCGAGCACCGGGTCGGCGCCGTCGGCCGCCAGCGCCGCCAGGGTGCGCGCCCGCCGCAGATACAGGTGCGCATCGTGTTCCCAGGTGAACCCGATACCTCCGTGTAGCTGAATGTTGTTCTGCGCGTTGAATACCTGCGCGCGGTTGGCCAGCGTGGCGGCCACCGCGCCGGCGAACCAGGAACTGTCGAGGTCCTCGGCCCGGGCGGCATCCCAGGTGGCGGCCGTGGCGACCTCGGCGGCCACCAGCATGTTGGCGGCGTGGTGCTTGACGGCCTGGAAGGTGCCGATCGTACGGCCGAACTGCTCGCGCACTTTCGCGTACTCGACGGCCATGTCCAGTGCCGCCCAGCTGACACCGACGGCCTCGGCCGCGGTGAGGATGCGGAACACCGTCCGGGCATTGCGGGCGGCGTCGCGCAGCACCCGTTCCTCGGGCACGGCGACGTCGTTCAGCGTCACGTCGCCGATGCGACGGGTGGTGTCCAGGCAGTCGAGTGGGGTGATCGTGACACCGGTGGCATCGGGGCCGGCGTCGATGATCACCACGTCCGGACCCGCGACCAGCACCAGCACGGACGCGTCGGGGGCGCCGAGCACCGCGGTGGCCTTTCCGGTGACTGTCAGGTCGGCGCCGACGGCGACGCCGTCCGACACGCCGAGCGCCGCGACGGTCTCGCCGCCGGCCAGGCCGGGCAGCAGTGCGGCCCGAACGGAATCGGGCGCGCACCGGTCGATGACCACGGCCGCGGCGGCGCTGGACAGGAACGGGCCGGGCGCCAGTTGCCTGCCCAGGCACTCCGCGACGACGGAGAGTTCCGGCAAACCGAAGCCCGCGCCGCCGAACTCCTCGGGGAGCGCGAGCCCGGTCCAGCCGAGTTCGACTGCCGCCGACCAGATGTCGGCCGGACTGGGGTCGCCGCCGTCGAGAGTGGCCCTGGCCTTGGCCAGGGTCTGCAGACGCGTGAGCTGGCCGGCCGCGGACGCGGCGAGATCCTGGTGGTCCTCGGTGATGGCGAGTTTGGACGCGGTCACGGACTTACTCACGGTGAGCCTCACTGCTGAAGGTGTCGGTCGGCAACCGACGTTATCGCGCGCCGCACCGGTCCCATATCTGTGATGCCGGTCACAAATTGACTACGGCCAAAACATGAATAGACAACTTCGCCCAGATTGTCGTTTGGTTTCCGCGCGCGGGGGTACGCTCGCGCAATGACGGAACGGCCGGCCACCCGGTATCCCGGACCTACTCTGACTACCCGCCTGCAATGGTTGCGCAACGCCGGCCCCTCCGACTACCTGCTGGCGATGAGCGTGGCCTCGGCGTCGCTGCCGGTCATCGGGAAACACCTTGAGCCACTTGGCGCACTGACCGCCGCGGGGATCTGGGGCACCCGACACGCCCCCGATTTCGTCGGCGCGCTGGCGAAGTCGCTGGTGACGCCGAACGACGCCGAGAAGAAGAAGCAGGAACGGGACTGCACCAACGCGGTCACCGAGGCCGCGCTGCGCGATGTGGTGGGTCCCAAGGATCTGGAGATCGAGTGGCCCGCCGCCGAGCGCACCCCGCCGGTCTGGAAAATGCGTGAGCACCGCCGGCACGTGCACCGGAGCTCGGTGCGCTACGGTCCGCGGCCGGGGCAGTTGCTCGACGTGTGGCGCCGGGACGACCTGCCGGCGGAGCCGGCGCCGGTGCTGATCTTCGTGCCGGGCGGGGCCTGGGTTCACGGCAGCAGGATGCTGCAGGGCTACGCGTTGATGTCCCATCTAGCCCAGCAGGGCTGGGTGTGTCTGTCCATCGACTACCGGGTGGCGCCGCACCATCCGTGGCCCGCCCACATCAGCGACGTCAAGACCGCGATCGCATGGGCCAGGGCCAATGTCGACCGGTTCGGCGGCGACCGTAACTTCGTTGCGATCTCCGGGACCTCGGCCGGCGGCCACCTCGCCGCGCTGGCCGGGTTGACCGCCAACGACCCCGAGATGCAGGGCGAGCTGCCCGAGGGTTCGGACACGTCGGTCGACGCGGTGGTCGGCGTATACGGCCGCTACGACTGGGAGGACAAGTCGACGGTCGAGCGGGTCCGCTTCATGGACTTCCTGGAACGGGTCGTGGTCAAGCGCAAGTTCGACAAGCATCCCGACGTGTACCGCAAGGCCTCGCCGGTGGCGCGGGTCCATCCGGAGGCGCCGCCGTTCCTGGTCGTCCACGGCACCGGTGACAGCGTGATCCCGGTGGCCCAGGCCCAGAGTTTCGTCGAACGTCTGCGCGGCGTCTCCCGTTCGGTGGTCGGCTATGTCGAGCTTCCCGGCGCGGGCCACGGTTTCGACATGACCGACGGTGCCCGCACCGGAGCCGCGGCGACCGCAATCGGCTTGTTCCTCAACCACATTCACCGAAACCGGAGCCTCATCGGGGCCAAAGAGGTTATATAGTCACCTCCGGTGCGGAAGGTGGCGCGGTGAAGAGGCTTCGTGGCTGGGACGCTGTGCTGCTGTACAGCGAAACCCCCAACGTCCACATGCACACGTTGAAGCTCGCCGTGATCGAGCTCGACGATCTCGGCGGGGCGCACTTCGGTGTCGAGGAGCTGCGCAAGGTCATCCACAGCCGGCTCTACAAGCTCGACCCGTTCCGGTACGAGCTGATCGACATCCCGTTCAAGTTCCACCATCCGATGTGGCGGGAGAACGCCGAGGTCGACCTCGAGTACCACGTCCGGTCCTGCCGGGCCGACGCGCCGGGCGGCCGTCGCGAGCTTGACGAGGCGGTCGGCCGCATCGCGAGCACCCCGCTGGACCGCAGCCGCCCGCTGTGGGAGATGTATCTGATCGAGGGCCTGGCCGGCGGCCGCATCGCGGTGCTCGGCAAGATCCACCACGCGCTGGCCGACGGTGTCGCGTCGGCGAACCTGCTGGCCCGCGGCATGGATCTGCAGGACAGCCCGCAGGCCGACCGCGATTCCTACGCCACCGATCCGGTCCCGACCCGGGGGGAGCTGGTGCGCACGGCGTTCGCCGACCACATGCGCCAGATCGCCAAACTGCCCGGCGTGGTGCGGTACACGGCTGCGGGGGTGCGGCGTGTGCAGCGCAGCGAACACAAGCTGTCCCCGGAGCTGACCCGGCCGTTCACTCCGCCGCCGTCGTTCATGAACCACATGATCGATGCGACCAGACGCTTCGCCACCGCGACGCTGTCACTCGACGACGTCAAACACACCGGCAAGCAGCTCGGGGTCACGATCAATGACATGGTGCTGGCGATGTCGGCCGGCGCGCTGCGAAAGTTGTTGCTGCGCTACGACGGTCGCGCCGACCACCCGCTGCTGGCGTCGGTGCCGGTGAGCTTCGACTTCTCCCGCGACCGGATCTCGGGCAACTACTTCACCGGTGTGCTGGTCAGCCTGCCCGTCGACCTCGAGGACCCGCTGAGCCGGGTCAAGGCCGCGCACGTCGCCGCGGCCGCAGGCAAGGAGAGTAACAACCTGATCGGGCCCGAACTGGTCAGCCGGTGGTCGGCGTACTTCCCGCCCGCCCCGGCCGAGGCGATGTTCCGCTGGCTGTCGAACAAGGACGGCCAGAACAAGGTGATGAACCTGCCGATCTCGAATGTGCCCGGCCCGCGGGAGCGCGCCCGCGTCGGCGGTGCGCTTGTCACCGAGATCTACTCGGTCGGGCCGCTGACCGCCGGCAGTGGACTCAACATCACGGTGTGGAGTTACGTCGACCAGATCAACATCTCGGTGCTCTCCGACGGGACCACGCTCGAGGATCCACACGAGCTGACCGCGGCCATGCTCGAGGAGTTCACCGAGATTCGCCGCGCGGCGGGGCTTTCCGCCGAGCTCACGGTCGTCGAGTCGGCGATGCCCAACGACGTCGCCCACTGACGCCGAAATCGCATTCCACGCGCCCAAATTCGCTCGCGGGCCGCGCGGAATGCGATTTCGGCGGAACTCAGGCGGCTGCCGCGGGCTAACTGGCCTTGTCGGCAACCTGACGGGTGGCCATCACCCAGGACAGGAACTCCTCGACGGCCTGCGCCGTGTAGTGCGCCCGCGGCGAACCGTAGTAGAAGTCGAAAGCATGTTGGGCGTGCGGGATCTCGGCGTAGACCACCGGGGAGTTCGACACGTCGCGCAGCGCGTCGGCGAACTCACGGCCCTCCGGCACCGGAATGATCGAGTCGTCCTGGCCGTGCAGGATGAAGAACGGTGGCGCATCGGGGCGCAGCCGGTACATCGGCGACGCGTCGACGTACTCCTGCCGGTGCCGCGCGATCGGCCTCTTGACGACGAACCGCTGCAGGAACGCGATGAACTCCCTGCGGCCGCTGCCGCGCGCGGACACCCAGTCGTAGCGGCCGTAGATCGGAACCGCCGCCGCCACCGAGGTGTCGGCGTCCTCGAAACCGGGCTGGTACTGCGGATCGTCGGCGGTCAGCGCCGCCAGCGACGACAGGTGCCCGCCCGCCGACCCGCCGGTGATCGCGACGAAGTCCGGGTCTCCGCCGTATTCGGCGATGTGCTCCTTGATCCAGGCCAGCGCGCGTTTGACGTCGACGATGTGATCGGGCCAGGTGTGGCGGGGGCTGACCCGGTAGTCGATCGACACGCAGATCCAGCCGTGATCAGCCAGGTGGCTCAACAGCGGGTAGGCCTGCGGCCGGCGCATCCCGATCGCCCACGCTCCGCCCGGAACCTGAAGTAACACAGGGGCTTTCCCGTCACGGGGCAGATCGGCCCGGCGCCAGATGTCCGCCTTGTTGACTCGCAGCGGCCCGTACTGCACGACGCTCTCGACGTACCGACGGCGGATCACGTCGTTGGGGAAGACGCCGACGTAGCGACGCCTGGCCGGGCGGGCCTTCTCGGCGATCCGCTGGTAGTTCTCGCCGAGCGCCTCGCGCAGCGGATCCTCGAAGTACGGCTGCGAGCCGACGTTGCGGCGGTGGATCAGATACAGCAGAGCCCAGGCGACCGCGGTCAGCCCCAACGCGATCCGGCCACGCGGACCACGGAAATCGCCGCGGATGCCGCGCCGGAGCGCGTCGAGCATCGAACCGGCCAGGTACACCGGCGACATCTCCGAGGTGGGCCAGCCGAATGCGAATACCGGGATGGTCGGATAGCCGTCGCGCGCCAGCGGGCGGACCCCGTTGGCGGCGTTGAGCAGCTCGGCGACGGCGCGCAGCAGCGGCCGGCGCTTAGGCATTATCAGGCATTCTTGACGCGTTCCTGCAGGTCCTTGCGGGAGATCTTGCCGGTGATGCTTCGCGGCAGCTCATCGAGAATCGTGATCTCCCTGGGCACTTTGTAGTTCGCGAGGTGGTCGCGGACGTGTTGCTTGAGTGTGTCGGGGGTAGCCGCGGCGCCGGGCTGCAAAACCACGAACGCCTCCAGGCGCTGGCCGAACTTCTCGTCGTCGACGCCGAGCACCGTCGCCTCGGCCACGTCGGGATGGGCGGCCAGCGTCTTCTCGACCTCGATCGGGTAGACGTTCTCACCGCCGGAGACGATCATCTCGTCGTCGCGGCCCACCACGAACAGGCGGCCGTCCTCGTCGAGGTAGCCGAGGTCGCCCGACGACATGAACCCCTCGTGGAAGTCCTTGCCTTTCCCGGTCGACCCCTTGGTGTAGCCGTCGAACTGCGTCGAGTTCCGCACGTAGATCCCGCCCACCTCGCCGGTGGGGACCTCGTGGAAATCCGCGTCCAGGATCCGGATCTGGGTGCCTTCGGCCGGCCGGCCCGCGGTGTCGGGCGCGGCCCGCAGGTCGCGCGGTGTCGCGGTGGCGATCATGCCGGCCTCGGTGGCGTTGTAGTTGTTGTAGATGACGTCGCCGAACCGGTCCATGAACTTGATGACCACGTCGGGGCGCATCCGCGAACCCGATGCCGCCGCGAATCGCAGTGAGCGGCCGCTGTACTTGCCGAGCACCTCCTCGGGCAGCTCCATGATGCGGTCGAACATCACCGGCACCACGCACAGCCCGGTGGCGCGGTGCTTGTCGACGAGCTCGAGGGTCGCCTCCGGGTCGAACTTGCGGCGGGTGATGATCGTGCACGCCATGGACGCGGCGAAGGCCAGCTGCGAGAAGCCCCACGCGTGGAACATCGGCGCGACGATCACCACGGGCTGCTCGGCGCGCCACGGGCTGCGGTCGAGGATGGCCTTGAGCACGCTCGGGTCGCCGCCGGAGTGTTTGGCGCCCTTGGGCGTTCCGGTGGTGCCCGAGGTCAATAGGATGACCCGGCTCTTGGCCAGCGAGCGCACCGGCTCCTGTCCGGTGTGCGCGTCGATCAACGCCTCGACCGTGTGCCGGTCGGTCGGCCCTTCGGTCCACGCGACGATGCGGGTGGTGTCGGGTCGTCCGGCCAGCGCGCGGTCGACCGTCTCGGTGAACTCCTCGTCGTAGATGACCGCGACGGAGCGGCCCTCGCCCTCGCGATCCATCACCTCGGCCAGCGCGGGCCCGGCGAACGAGGTGTTGAGCAGCAGGACGTCGGCGCCGATTCGGTTGGCCGCGATCAGCGCGTCGACGAAACCGCGGTGGTTGCGCGCCATCAGCGCGATCACCTCGGGCTGGCCGCCGGGCTGCGCCTGCAGTGCGGCGGCGAGAGCGTCGGCGCGCCGGTCGATCTGGCGCCACGTCAGGATGCCGAGTTCGTCGACCAGTCCGGCCCGGTCCGGGCAGCGCTGGGCGGCCGCGGCGAACCCGGACGTGATCGCCATGTTCTCGCGCTGCATCGCGCCGGTGATGCGCAGGTACTTGTCGGGCCGCATCGGTGCGATGACGCCGGCGCGCACCATCGTCGAGACCAGGCCGAGGGCGTTGGTGACGGAGTCGGTGATTCCCATGGGCACCTGGCTCAGCCCAGCACCGGGAGCCGGCGCTCTCGGGCCAGTTCGTCGAGGGCTCGCTGCATCACCCGCCGCACATGAGCGTCGACCTCGTCGATGTCGGGATCCTCGCCGAACTCGGCGACGATGTCGATCGGCGGCAGCGCCTTCATCGTGATCTTCGACGGCAGAGGCACGTTCAATGGCAGCACCACCGACAGGCCGAACGGGAAACCGAACGACACCGGCACGATCTTGGCGCGGAACGCCCGCGCCACCGGACCCAGTGCTTTGGCCACCTCCGTGCCGCGGGTCAGGAACAGCTGACTCTCCTGGCCGCCGATGCCCACCGTCGGCACGATCGGGACACCGGCGTTCAACGCCGCCTTGACGTACCCGGTGCGCCCCCCGAAGTCGATCTTGTTTGCGGCCAGTGTCGGACGGTAGACGTCGTAGTCACCGCCGGGGAACACCACCACGACACCGCCCGAGCGCAGCGCCTCGTCGGCGTTGCGGTGATTGGCCGGGATGAAACCGGTCTTCTTGAAGAAGGCGCCGGTGGGGCCGACCATCAGCATGTCGTGGCTGAGCGTGTAGACCGGCCGGTCGAAGCCGAACTTGTCGTAGAAACCGCTGGCGAAGACCGGCACGTCCATCGGGAACAACCCGCCGGAGTGGTTGGATACCACCAGCGCGCCACCGTTCGGGAAGTCCTCCAGCCCGCGCACCTCGGCACGGTGCCAGCCCTTGAGGAACGGCTTGAGGAGGCCCATCACCCGCTCGGTGAGCACGGGATCCCACTTGGTGATCTCGGACGTCTCGATGTCGGTCTGGTCGTCGGTCGCACCCACGGCGGCCCCCTCAATACTGGAACGTGTTCTAGTTTTGCCAGTGTACCCACTGCTCATGGCCGTCGAAGCGTGCCTATGAGCAGCGTCACTGACCGAAGAAACCAGTACCGGTACGGGGCCGTCAAGCTCGGTCGCCCGATCGCAACCTTGATCTTGATCAGGCGGGTGCCGCCGACAGCTGGGCCCTCACCGCGCGGGTCAGGTCATCGGCCAGGATCTCGGGCGCTCCGGCGAACAGGCCGTCGAGCGCGAGCTCGGCGACCACGGCGGGGTCCGTCTTCTGCTCGGCAGGGATGTCGCTGACCATGTCGGTGTCCATGTAGCCCACGTGCAACGCGGCGACGTGGACTCCGCGCGGCGCGAGCTCCTGGCGTACCGCGTCGGTCATCGCCCACCCGGCGGCCTTCGCCGCGGAGTACGCCCCGCTGGTCGGCGGGTGCAGCCACGACAGCACCGAGAGCACGTTCAGGATCGAGCCGCCCCCGTTGCGTTCGATGACCGGCGCGAACTCCCGGATCACGGCCAGGGTGCCGAAGTAGTGCGTCTCCATCTCCAGCCGGATGTCGTCCAGAGGGCCGTCGAGCAAACCGGCGCTGGTCGACACACCGGCGTTGTTGATCACGACGGTGACGTCCGGGGCCAGTTCGGCGGCACGGTGCACCGATTCCGGATCGGTGATGTCGAGCGGGATCGGCACCACCCCGGGCAGGTCGATCGTCTCGGGTCGCCGGGCGGCTGCGTAGACCTTGGCGCCGCGCGCCACGAGCTGCTCGGCGAAGCGTCGGCCGAGGCCCCGGTTGGCTCCGGTGACCAGTGCGGTGAGGTGTCCTGTGTTCGTCATGTCGACCTCAACACCGCGGCACCGCCGCGCAGTCCCCGCCGGCGAGGAATTGCAGCTGGCTGGTAGTCCGAAACGCCCGACGGATCCGGACCGCCCACTGTAGGTTCGAATCACTGTGGCGGAACCCGGTCGGGGGATTCCGCCACAATGATTTTCGGGGCGGGTGTTGTCGAGGCCCGGTGGGCCGTGCCCGAAGTAGGCAGTAGGGCAGCAGGAAAAGTCATGTTCCCGGTCGCGGCGGCCGACGATACTCGGAGACCGTGACCGACGATTCTTCGCCTGGGCACGCGGCTCTGCGTCGCCGCGACCGGCTCCGCGAACTCCTCGACGCCGTCACCGACTCGTCCAACGGCGATGTCGGCGACATGGCCCGCAGTAGCTACAGCTCGGAATTCCACTTCTCCCGTGAGGTCCGACGGTTGACCGGGGAATCGCCGGCGGCACTGCGGCGCAGGGTGATGCTGGAGCGCGCCGCCTGGCGGCTGCAACGCGGCGAGCCGGTGTCCGCCGTGGCCGCGGACGAGGGCTGGTCGTCGGCCGAGGTGTTCTCCCGGGCATTCCGCCGCACGTACGGCCGGCCGCCGTCACAGGCCGGCGAGATCCACTTCCGGCTCCCGGCGCCCAACGGCCTGCACTTCCATCCGCCGCAGTCACTGTGGCTGGACAGCGATCCCGGCGAACCAGGCGCTGCGCACGCGCCCGACATCGCGGCGTTGATGGTCGAGCACGACCTCGCCGACACCGCGCATCTCATCGAACGGGCCGCGCAGCTGACCGCCGATGAGTGGGTGGCCGAGATCGCGCACGGGCAGACGGTGCTCCACTGGGACGGCCCCGAACCGAGTGTGGGCGCGGTGCTCGGCGCGATCGTGTGGACCAAGGAGGTCTGGCTGGCCACCATCGCCGGTGACGACTTCCCGTCACGCAGCGCCACCCGACCCGAGTCCGTCACCGCCGTCGAGCTGGCCGCGCACCACGACGGCCTCGCAGCGCGCTGGCGGGCGATGGTGGCGGAGTACACCGCGGCCGGACGGCTGGGGGACACCGTGATCGACGCGCTCTGCGACCCGCCGGAGTCCTTCCAGCTCTACGGCATCGTCGCGCATGTGCTGACGTACTCGGCGCACCGCCGCGAACTCGCCCGCACGATGCTGGCGCGCCTCGGCGCGACGAGCCGGTGCGGCGACCCGCTGGATTGGATGAGGGGAGATCAGTGAGCACCGTCTACTACACCGCCTCGAGCCTGGACGGGTACATCGTCGACGAGCACAAGAGCCTGGACTGGCTCACGTCCCGCGACATCGACGCCGACGGCCCCTTCGCCATCGACCCGTTCCTGGCGTCGGTGGGGGCGTTGGTGATGGGTGCCGACACCTACGAGTGGATCCTGCACAACCACCCGGGCGAATGGATGTACCCGCAGCCGTCCTGGGTGCTGACCCACCGGCCGGGCCTGATCGCCGACGGCCATGACGTGCACACCTTCGCCGGCGACGTCACCGAGCTGCACCCGACCTTGGTGTCGGCGGCAGACGGCAGGGACGTGTGGGTGGTCGGCGGCGGGGACGTCGCCGCCCAGTTCGTCGCCGCGGGTCTGGTCGACGAGGTGATCGTGTCCTACGCGCCGTGCACGTTGGGCGCCGGATCGCCGGTGCTGCCGCTGCGTTCGGAATGGAAGCTGGTGTCCTCGGCGGTCAACGCGGACTTCGTGTGCGCCCGCTGGCGCCGCGCCTGACCGCGAGCAGACGCAAAATCGCACTCCTGGGGCCTTCTCCGTGCGACTTTGTGTCTGCTCGGCGATGAGTTCCGGGTTTGGCGGAGGTCGGAACCGGCATGACCGATAACCAGGGCCAGATTCAGGACACCATCGAGCGGTGGGTCGCGGCGATCCAGGCTCGTGACCATGACGGAGTGCTCGCCGCGCACACCGACGACATCGTGATGTTCGACGTGCCCCGCCGTGCCACGGGATCCACGGGATCGACGCCTACCGTGACTCCTGGCCACCGTTCTTCGAATTCCTCGCTGGCGGAGCGGTGTTCGAGCTCGTCGACCTCGACGTCGTCGCCGGTCACGACGTCGGGTTCGCGTACGCGCTGCTGCGCTGCGGCCGGCCCGAGCAGCTCGAGGCCAAACCCGGTGAGCGGTTGCGCGTCACGATGGGCCTGCGCAAGGTGGACGGCCGGTGGCTGATCGCCCACGAGCACCATTCGTTCCCGATCGAGACTGAGCAAGGGTCTGGGTGCGGCTGACACTCCCGGCCGGATGACGCCCAGCAGACACAAAGTCGCACGCCCACCGCGGTGAGCGTGCGACTTTGTGTCTTCTCGCGCTAGGACGTCGGCGGCGTGTAACCGAACGGCAGCAGGATGCTCTTGGGCTCGCAGTAGGCCTCGATGCCCTCCCAGCCGTTCTCGCGGCCGATGCCCGAGTTCTTGAAGCCGCCGAACGGCGCACACGGGTCGAACGCGTACATGTTCACCGCGTAGGTGCCGGTGCGGATCCGCCGGGCGATCTTCAGCGCCCGGTCGTTGTCGGTGGTGTACACCGACCCGGCCAGGCCGTAGACCGAGTCGTTGGCGATGCGCACCGCGTCGTCCTCGTCCTCGTAGGGGATCACCGCGAGCACCGGGCCGAAGATCTCCTCCTGCGCGATGGTCATCGAGTTGTCCACGTCGGCGAACACCGTCGGCTGCACATACCAGCCGCTGTCCAGGCCCTCGGGACGTCCGCCGCCGGTGACCACGCGGGCGCCCTCCTCGATGCCCTTCTTGATGTAGCCCTCCACGCGGTCGCGTTGCTTCTCGCTGATCAGCGGGCCGATCATCGCGGCCGGATCGTCGGGCAGGCCTGGGACCATCCCGGCCACCGCGGCGGCCAACTTTTCAACGACCTCGTCGTAGCGCGAACGCGGCGCCAGGATGCGGGTCTGCCCGACGCAGGCCTGGCCCGAGTTCATCAGGCCGGAGAACACCAGCATCGGCAGCGTGGAATCCAGGTCGGCGTCGTCGAGGATGATCGCCGCAGACTTGCCACCGAGCTCCAGCGTGCACGGCTTGAGCTTGTCGGCCGCGATCTTGGCGATCTCCTTGCCGACACCGGACGACCCGGTGAACGTGTACTTGTCCAGATTCGGGTTGGCGGTCAGCGCCTGACCGGTCTCCGGGCCGCCGGGCACGATCGACAGCACGCCTTCGGGCAGGCCCGCCTCGACGAACATCTCCGCCATCGCGAATACCGACAGCGGTGTCTCGGAGGCCGGCTTGAGCACCACGGTGCAGCCGGCCAGCAGCGCCGGGCCGAGCTTGTTGGCGGCCAGGAAGAACGGCACGTTCCACGCCGTCACGGCACCCACGACACCGACGGGCTCACGCACCACCAGGGTCTGGCCGTAGACGCCGTCGCGGATGTCCTGCCAGGTGAACGTGTCGGCGGCCCCGGCGTAGAACTGGAACGACGACATCGCCGCGCCGTACTGCATCATGTCGACGATCGTCGGCGGCTGGCCGGTCTCGGCGGCGAGCAGGAACTTCAGCTCGTCGGCGCGCTCCTCCATGATCTTGACGGCGCGGCCCAGCACCTCGGCGCGCTGCTGTGGCGTCATCTGCGGCCACGGACCGTTGTCGAACGCCTCGCGGGCGGCCGCGCAGGCGGCGTCGACGTCGGCCGCCGAGGCCAGCGGCACCTTGCCGACGACCTCGCCGGTGGCGGGGGAACGCACCTCGATGACGTCCGAGGTGGCCGGCTCGACCCACTTACCGCCGATGAACAGTTTGTCCCATTCGGTCCGAAACGCAGTGCTCTGTGTCATAGGCGTCACACTACCGACGGATAGGTCAAACGAGAACCTGTTGCAAGACAGCCTCAAAACGGCTGCAACACCAGCACCAGATTGCTCACCAGGAATTCCCGCACGCCCGGCACCTTCGTCAGTCCCCAGGCCCATCGCGGGTGGTAGCGCGGAAATGCGGCGATCAGCGCGCCGGTGCCGCGCGCCCAGCGCAGCCCGTCGGCGGCGTGCACGGCGAACAACGACGAGCCGTAGTCATTCTTGGGTCGGTGGCCGTGTGTGCGGGCGTACCGGTCAGCTGCCCGGCGACCACCGAGATAATGCGTGAGGCCCATCTCGTGCCCGCCGAACGGCCCGAACCAGACGGTGTAGGACAGCACGGCGAGCCCGCCGGGCCGCGTCACCCGCAGCATCTCCTCGCCGAGCCGCCACGGCTCGGCGACGTGCTCGGCGACGTTCGATGACAAGCACACGTCGACGCTGTCGTCGGCGAACGGCAGCGCGGTCCCGGAGGCCCGGACGAACGTGCCGGCCCGACCGTGGGTGCGGGGTGCGGCGGCGTGCATCTCCCGGGGGTCGGGTTCGACGCCGATGTAGCGGACGCCGGCCTCGGTGAACGCCGACGCGAAATAGCCCGGCCCGCCGCCGACGTCGAGCAGCGTCAGTCCGGTGGGCGCCGTGCCTTTGGCCGACTGCCACAGGTCGCCGACCATCGCGACGGTGTCCGCGGCCAGTGCGCCGTAGAAGCGGTCCGGCTCACTCTGCTCGAACCGGAACGCCGCGAGCAGCCGCGCCGAGCGGGACAGCGTCGCGCGTTCGGCGAAGCGGTCGGTGGCGGGCACCCGGTCACCCTACTGATCACCGGGCTAGGCTGGCGGGGATGTCTGACCTGCCCGATCCCGTGTGCTCCTCGCGTGCGCAGGTCCGTTCCGTGCTGCTGCTCTGCTGGCGTGACACCGGCCACCCGCAGGGCGGCGGCAGCGAGGCCTACCTGCAGCGCATCGGTTCCCAGCTCGCCGCGTCGGGCACCCGGGTCACGCTGCGCACCGCCCGCTACCGCGGCGCGCCGCGGTGTGAGGTGGTCGACGGCGTGCAGATCCAGCGCAGGGGCGGGCCCTACAGCGTGTACGTGTGGGCGGGGCTGGCGATGGCCGCCGCGAAGATCGGACTGGGGCCGATGCGCCGCATCCGGCCCGACATCGTGGTGGACACCCAGAACGGGCTGCCGTTCCTGTCCCGGCTGGTGTACGGCCGCCGGACGGTGGTGCTGGTGCACCATTGCCACCGCGAGCAGTGGCCCGTCGCCGGGCCGGTGATGAGCCGCATCGGGTGGTTCGTCGAATCGCGGCTGTCCCCGCGGCTGCACCGCCGTAACCAGTACGTCACGGTGTCGCTGCCGTCGGCCCGCGACCTGGCCGCGCTGGGCGTGCACCCGGACCGGATCGCGGTGGTGCGCAACGGTGTCGACGCGGCGCCCGAACACACGCTGGCCATTCCCCGTTCGGAGACTCCGCGCGTCGTGGTGCTCTCGCGGCTGGTACCGCACAAGCAGATCGAGGATGCCCTCGATGCGGTGGCGCGCTTGCGCACCCGCGTCCCCGATGTTCACCTGGACGTGCTGGGTGACGGCTGGTGGGCGCAGCGGCTGGTCGACCATGCCGGGCAGCTGGGGATCTCCGATGCGGTCACCTTCCACGGCCACGTCGATGATGCCACCAAACACGCCGTGCTGCAACAGAGTTGGGTACATGTGCTGCCTTCCCGGAAAGAGGGTTGGGGCCTGTCGGTGGTCGAGGCTGCGCAGCACGGTGTGCCGACCGTCGGTTACCGGTCCTCGGGCGGGCTGACCGACTCGATCGTCGACGGGGTCACCGGGATGCTGGTCGACGACTGCGATCAACTGGTCGACGGTCTGGAGCGGTTGCTCACCGACGGGGTGCTGCGCGAGCAGTTGGGCGCCAAGGCCCAGGTGCGCAGCGGCGACTTCTCCTGGCGCCAGAGCGCCGACGCCATGCGCGCCGTGCTCGACGCGGTGCGTGCCGGCGTGCCGGCCAGCGGCGTCATCTGATCACGGCGCGCGAATTCCGCTCTTATCGCGGACAGCAGCGCGAATGGCCATTAACATAGCGCCATGCTCAGTGTGGTGCGCCGGATCCTGGGCTACGAGATGACCGTCGCCGAGTGGATCGGGACCGCGCTGTTGGTCGGCGCGCCGTACGGGATTCTCGGGGTCCTGGTCACGGTGCTGCGGCCCGACCACGTCGCGGCAGCGGACGGTGGACTCAAGGTCTTCGCGGTCGCCGGCTCGCTGCTGTTCTGGCCCATCCTGCTCGTACGGGCGTGTGTATCTGATGAGCGGCAACAGGATTCAGATCGAGCGGCGCACCGCACGCTGGAGCGACGAACCGGTGCGAGTCGGCGACGCGATGGACTTCTGGTCGTTCGCCGCCGGCGCGGCCAACGTGATCATGCAGATGTCGCGTCCTGGAGTGGGTTACGGCGTCGTGGAGAGCAAGGTCGACTCGGGCAACCTGCTCAAGCACCCGTGGAAGCGGGCCCGCACCACCTTCCAGTATCTGGCCGTCGCGATCTTCGGATCCGACGATGACCGGGCCGCCTTCCGGGCAGCCGTCGACGGCGCACACCGGCACGTGCAGTCGGGACCGTCAAGTCCGGTGCGCTACAACGCCTTCGACCGCGATCTGCAGATGTGGGTGGCCGCGTGCCTGTTCGTGGGGCTGGAAGACACCTACCAGCTGCTGCGCGGCCGGATGACGCCCGATCAGGCCGAGCAGTTCTACCGCTCGGCCTGGACGCTCGGCACCACGCTGCAGGTCGGCGCCGACCAGTGGCCGCCCACCCGTGCGGAGTTCGACCAGTACTGGGACTCGGCCTGCGAGCAGGTCCAGATGGACGATGTGGTGAGGTCCTACCTCACCGAGCTGATCAATGTGACGATGATCAATCCCGTTCTGGGACTGCCTTTCCGGCCGCTGTTGAAGTTCCTCACCGCGGGCTTCCTGGCCCCGGTTTTCCGCGACGCGCTCGGCGTTTCGTGGGGTGGCGGGCGGCAGTGGTGGTTCGAGCAGCTGTTCCTGTTCGTCGCGTTCGTCAACCGCTTCCTGCCCGGCTTCCTTCGCCAGGGCGGCAGTCACATCCTGCTCGCCGACGTCCGCAGGCGCGTCCGCGCCCACCGGCGGCTGGTCTGAGAGGAGCGCCGCATGTCGATCCGCACCGCCACGCGCAGCGTGCTCAGTAGACGGTTCTGTCTGGCCGACGTGATCGAACTCGGGCTGTGGCTGGCGATCCCTTATGTCACCGTCGGTCTGGTGTGGGCGTTCTTCCGCGTGGAGGAGGTCCGCCTCCTTGAGACATCGTTGAACACGCTGATGCCTGCCGGCGGTGGGCTGCTGGCCTATCTACTGGTCGCCGCGCTCTGGCCGGTCCAGCTGCTGCTGCCGGCCGTGTGCGTGACGTGACCGCAGCCGCGCGAGCAGCATCGCGATGAGCCCGACGACGAGCTGACCGAGCCACACCGAGTGCGCGGCCAGCAGCAGCGCCCGATGGGGCGCGGCCGGGCTGTCGCCGCCGATCGCGTACACCGTCAGCGCGTCGTCCCGGTAGGCCACCGGCAATTCCAGGTCCACCGCGGCGCCCTCGACCACCACCCAGCCCACCCCGGCCGCGGCGAGCTCGACGGCGCCGGAGCCGGAGATCAGCAGCCGCTGCACCTCGCGGGCCCGGCTGCCCTCCCCGGGAACGGTCTGTCCCGCGATGGTCAGGTCACCGGTGCTGAGCACCTCGGCACGGACCCAGCGCGGCAGCGGGTCGAGCACCGGTGCGTCCCCGGCCCACGGGAACCGCCGCATGCTGTCGACGGGCAGCACGGCGACCGGCGCCGGGTCGGCGTTGATCAGCTCGGCGGCCGCCGGCCAGCCGGGCGGATACGTCACCGCGCCGACGCGGCCGCCGACACCCCAGACCAGGTCCGGCAACGTCGCCACCACCGCGGCGCAGCACAGCGCGGCGGCGGCCGCCGCGGGTAGCCGGGGACGCAGCGCGACGACGGCAGCCGCCCCGGCCAGTGCGTAGGCCGGCATGGCCAGCGCGACCCACTTCTGCCCGTCGCGCAGCACCCCGAGCCCCGGGACCGCGCCGACCACGCCCTCCAGCACCGCCATACCGGGCCCGGTGGCGAGCAGCGCCGGCGCGACCACTGCCGTCACCGCGACCACCAGCAACGGCAGCGCGACACGGCGGCGAAGCAGCACCGGCAGCCCCACCGCCACGATCGCCAACAGCACACCCGTCGACACGATTGCGAAAAGCGTTGTCCGCGAAGCCGGTACC
The DNA here is from genome assembly GCF_054786995.1 of Mycobacterium sp. ZZG. Classification (NCBI taxonomy): domain Bacteria; kingdom Bacillati; phylum Actinomycetota; class Actinomycetes; order Mycobacteriales; family Mycobacteriaceae; genus Mycobacterium; species Mycobacterium sp. ZZG. The sequence continues at coordinate 75,559 of NZ_JBTBFV010000010.1, read as the reverse complement.
GCCTCGGCATTCCAAATGCCGCCCAGGCCGGCCAGGCTGCCCAGAGTGGCCAGCCCCGGCTCGGCACGCGCGGCGAACGCCTCGATCCCGGGCCGCTGGTCCACCGCACCGGCCCAGCCGCCGGCCACCGCCGACGCGACCAACCACGGCAGTGCGGCCGTCACCGCCGCCGCCAGGCTCACGGCTGCGCACCACCACCGCGGCCGGCCTGAACCGGGGGCCGTCGCACACGCGAGCGCGATCGTCGCGGCCAGCATCAACCCCGTCGGCGTCAATCCTGCCAGCGCCACCCAGAACAGCAGCGCCCCGATCCTGCCGAAATCGCATTCCAGCAGGGCTCTTCTCGCACTTTTGCTACTGGAATGCGATTTCGGCGATTGCCGCAGCGCCAGCACCGTCGCCGCGACCCACGGCAGGCACCCGTAGCCCACCAGCAGGCTCCAGTGCCCCTGCAGCAGCCGCTCGGCCACGTAGGGATTCCAGATCGCGATGGTGACGGCCACGCATTGGCCGGCGGTCCCGGCGTCGGGCAGCACCGTGGTCACCAGCCGGGCGGCGCCCCAGCCGGCCAGCCACAGGCCGAGGATGAGCACGGCCTTGACCACCACCCCGCCGTCCACCACGGCCGAGCCCAGCGCGACCGCGAAATCCTGCGGCAGCGCCCTCGGCGCGGCCTGGGTCAGCCCCAACGCGGCATCGGTCAGATAGGACCGCGGTGTGGACACCGCATCACGCAGCAGCAGGTAACCCGGCGCGAGGAGCGGCCCGGTCACCGCGAGGGTCAATGCCAGCGCATAACCCGGCGCGACGAGCGAGCGCCAGGTCGGCGCGGAGACCGGCGCGATCAGACCGGTCGGTCCGGCGGCAGGTCCGTCGGCCGCTGCGCGGGCAGTTTCTCGGTCTTCGCCTCGGCGCCGGGCACCGGTTCGCCGTCGTCGCCGCGCTTACCGAAGAACCGGTTGCCGGTGTCGTCCAGACCGGGATCGATCAACTGCGACTCCGTGCGCAGGCTGAACGAGCCGAGCAGCGCCCCGCCAACCAGCGCGACCAGGCCCAGCGCGGTGAACGTGATCGGCAGGATGCGGCCCCACAGCGACACCCGGTCCCGCTCGTCCTGCGCGGAGGCCACCTGGGACTCGACCGTCTCCTCGGTGGACGTCACGGTGTAGTCGACGAACGTGACCTCGGGCTTGAGCGCCTCGCGGGCGTAATAGTGGTAGCCGCGGTCGGACTCCTTGACGATCGTGCCCGACACCGGATCGACCCAGAACGTGCGCTGCGCGGCGTAATACCGCGTCATCGTGATCATCTCCTCGGGGTCGCCCTCGAGGCCCCACAGCGCGGCTCGCGCCGTCACCTGGCTGTCGGCGTCGTCGTCGTACAGCGACGGGTACTTGACCGGCTCGACCAGCTTGCCGTCGGCGTCGAAGCCGACGTTCTGGGTGAACTTGTAGGCGGTCAGGCCGTTGACATCCTCCTCGCCGGAGTAGTTGGCGTCATACGCCTTCTGCGCGATCGGATCGAACACCGGGTACGTCTTCTTCTCGGTGTCGAACGGGAAGCGGTAGGCCAGCCCCTCGTGCGGCAGCGCGATGCTCGTCGGCGGCACCTCATCGTCGATGGAGCGCGGCCGCTGCACCGAACCGCCGGGATTGGTCTCGCTCGACACCGCCATCGCGGTGGAGCGGTTGACCGTCACGGTGTCGACCATCGCCAGCAGCAGCCCGTTGTCCTGCTGCCGGTCGGTGCGCCGCAGCGACGAGCCGACCTGCAGCGTCACCACGTCGGCGTTCGACGGGGACTCCACGCTGATCTGCTGCTGCAGCACCATCGGGACGTCCTCGTTGATCACGAACCGCTCACCGAGCAGTGACGCCGGGTCGAACGCGGTGCCGGTGCCGTCGCTGACGAGGGTGGTGTCGATGTCGAGCGGAATCTTGGCGATTTTGTCCTGGGTGTAGGTGGACAAGAGCAGCGCAGCGATGAGCAGGGCAGCTCCGAGGCCCATGATTCCGCACGCGGCGATCCTCAGCGCAACTGCGCGGTTCAATACCGTGTCTCCCTTCGCGCGCCGCCACGGGCGTGGCGGTGGCGGCGCCCAGCCAGACGCCCAAAAGTCCGGTTCGACCCTAACAGCACAGATGATGGTCGTCGCTTACTACGAGGGTTCACCGGCAGCGCCTGACTACCCGTTTATCCGGCGGGATTCACGCAGGGACGGTGTTGCGGGCACACTGTTCGGCGTGAACGACGCCAAAGCCGTGGGCGATTCGAGCGCCGTCGGCGGGACGCGCGGATTCCTGCCCGCCGTCGAAGGCCTGCGCGCGTGCGCGGCGATCGGCGTCGTCGTCACGCACGTGGCGTTCCAGACCGGCCAGGGCGGCGGCGTGGTGGGACGGGTGCTGGGCCGCTTCGATCTGGCCGTCGCGGTGTTCTTCGCGCTGTCGGGGTTCCTGCTGTGGCGCGGCCACGCGGCCGCGGCGCGCGGGCTGCGGGAGCGTCCGTCGACCGGGCACTACCTGAGGTCGCGCATCGTGCGGATCATGCCGGGCTATCTGGTCGCGGTGGTGGTGATCATGACGCTGCTGCCCGACGTCAACGCCGACTTCACGGTGTGGCTGGCCAATCTCACGCTGACCCAGATCTATGTGCCGCTGACCCTGACCGCGGGCCTCACCCAGATGTGGAGCCTGTCGGTGGAGATGAGCTTCTATTTGGTGTTGCCGCTGCTGGCGCTGCTGGCCCGCCGGCTGCCGGTGAGCGCGCGGATCCCGGTGATCATCGCGGTCGCCGTGGCGAGCCTGTTCTGGGTGCGCATCCCGTTCGACCCCGACTCCGGGCACAACCTGTGGAATTGGCCGCCGGCGTTCTTCTCGTGGTTCGCCGCGGGCATGGTGCTCGCGGAGCTGACGGTCAGCCCGGTGGGCTGGGCCCATCGGCTGGCCCGCCGGCGCGTGCTGATGGCGGTGCTGGCGTTGACGGCGTTCCTGATCGCGGCGTCCCCGCTGGCCGGGCGCGAGGGCCTGCACCCCGGGTCGGTCGGGCAGGTGACGTTGAAGACGGCGATGGGCGCGGTGGTCGCCGGCGCGCTGCTGGCCCCGCTGGTGCTCGACCGGGTGGATACCCCGCACCGGCTGCTGGGCAGCCCGGTGATGGTGACGCTGGGCCGGTGGTCCTACGGGCTTTTCGTGTGGCACCTGGCGGCGCTGGCGATGGTGTTCCCGATCATCGGCGCGTTCCCGTTCAGCGGTCACTTCACCGTGGTGCTGATCCTGACCCTGCTGTTCGGTTTCGCGATCGCTGCGGTCAGCTACGGATTGGTGGAGTCTGGGTGCCGCAATGCGTTGCGGCGCTGGGAGCGACGCCATCATCCGACGCCGCTGGATTCGTCGGTCAGCGACGAGGTCGAACCCGCCGAAGCCCGCTGACGCCCGACCCCTCAGCCGCCGAAATCGCATTCCACGCGGTCGCCCGGCCGATTTCTTCGCGTGGAATGCGGTTTCGGCGGGAAATCAGGACTGCGCCAGTCGCATCAGGGGCCTGGGCGGCCAGTGCCGACACCTGGGTGCCGATCGGGGGTACCGGTGGCGCTGTCATGGCCCCCATCTTGACCGGTGCGCCGGGAATCAGGGAACGACACCAGCGAAACCGCGACCGCGACCACCGACAGCAGCGCGAGGAACTGCACCCCCGCGGAGTGGCCCACGTAACCGTCCACCGAGCGCCACGGGTTCTGGCTGAGCACGGCGCCGGCCAGGATCAGGCCGAACGCGGCGGTGCCGACGGTCAGCGCGTCCCGCAGTCGTTCCCGTCGCCGCAGCAGGTAGCGGACGCCGACCGCGGCGCCTGCGACCAGCAGACCGCCGACTCCCGAGATCACCGCGGCCACCAGCGCGGCGCCGGCGGCGACGGCGAGCGCGGGAGGCTGCCACGGTCTGGAGGGCGGCCCTGGGATGCCGGGGCGGCGCACGGGGGCGAACGCCAGCACGAACAACATTGGCAGCAACGCCAGGCCGCCGATCAGTCCGGCGCGGTAGGTGGCGTTGGAGGCGAAGTCCAGCGTCACGGCACCGGCCGCCCCCGCCGGAAGCACCCAGCCCTGCTGCCATCCGTTGACGGTGACCGACGTCAGCGCGGCGCCGTCGGCGGTGCGCGCGGTCCAGCCGGGGTTGGCGCTCTCGGGTACGACGAGGACACGCGCGGTCTGCGACGCCGGCACAGTCACCTCGCGATCGACGCTGGTCCACTCCTCGACGGTGACGGGCGTCGTTGTCGCCGAACCGATGTCGGCAGAACGCGGACCGTCCAGCTGCACACCGTCGACGATCAGTCCCGTACCGGGGCTGATCACCAACTCCTGCTCGCCCGCCGGTAACGGGATCGGCTCGTCGCGGCAGGGGCGGGCCGGGATCGGGTCGCCGTCGAGCAGCGCGCCGACGGTGGCGGTCACCGACGTCTGGATGAACTCCCCGGCGACGCCGATGACCGGACCGCGTCCGCACGGCACGCTCACCGTGCGTGCCCGGTTGGCCGCCGCGTCGGCGGCTCCGACGGGTGTGCCGCGTCCGTCGAGTGCGACCACCTCCGCCAGGCCGGGAGGCTTGAGCTGGTCGAAACCCAGTGAGGTGCGGTCGATCACGTCGTCCCAGTCCATGAGCCACACCGTGATCGAGTCGGTCACCCGCGGGTGCAGCCGGAAGGTCTCGGTTCCGGCCGTCATGCGGCGCACCTGCGGACCGTCCCCGAGATCGACGGCGATCAACCGCGGCCGGGCAGGCAGCGGCGACGAGCCAGGGGTGACCCGCAGCGCCGAAACCTCGGTGGCGGCAGGCAGTTTGAGCTGCAGCGATGGTGGGGTGTGCGGCTGCACGGTGCGCTGCGGTGCCGTCCACGACGTGCCGGTGTCCCCGTCGGTGGCCGCGTACGCCGAGCCGAGCACGTCGATCGGGTCGGAGTCGCCGTGGGCGCGGGTGGTGTCCGGCTGCGCGATCAACTCGGCCAGATGGGGTCCCTGGCGGCCACGCACCCACACCGTCGGGGTCACCTGTGTCGCCTCCGGCACGGTCAGCGTGCGGCTCAGGTTCACCGGTTCCTCGGCCGCCAGCGCCATCGCCGCGGCGCACCGAGTTCCGGTGGGACTCTGCGCGCAGCCGGCGCGACCCAACAGCTCTGATCCCAGATCCCACTGCGCCACAACAGAATCCGATCGTGGAGCGGGCACGTCGACGGTGTGCCGGAGACTCACCGGGTGCGCGAACCCGTTGGCGTCGTACTGGGTGATGCTGATGTCGGTGATGCCGAACTGCACCCCGGGCGAGCCATCGTCGGTGCCGGTGGCGGTGATCCGTACCCACGGGGACTCGCCGTAGGGCAGCGCCACGGTCAGCGGCTCGCCGGCCTCCTCGAAGCGGACGGTGCTGGTGCCGTTGACGGTCGACACCTCGATTCGCCGCACCTGCGCGCCGACCGCCGTCGCGCTCGGGGTGACGGTCAGCGTGGCGTTGGTGACGGGATGGTCGAAGTCGACCTGGAGCCATTGGCCCAGCGCGGTCTGCAGGGAATTGGACACCCAACTCGTGGACGGGTCTGCGTCGATCGCCGATGCGGGATTGGAGGACGGCGACACGTCGGGCAGCGCCGTGGAGTCCGATGCGGCACTGGACACCGAGAGCCTGCCGCCGCCCCACCGGCCGTAGACGAGTTCGGCTCCGGTGGCCGGATAGTCGGGCACCCGGTTGTACGTGTTGCGCGCGTCTGCGGGTGCGCGGATCGCCGACGAGTGGTCGTCCACGCGGCCGTAGTCGGTCTCCCGCGCCGTCGGGGTGTCGGTCACGGTCACCAGCGGCGAGGGCAGCCCGGCCCGTGTGGCGTCCTGGGTCAGCAGTGCGGGGCCGAGCGGGTCCCGCCCGACGAGCCTGCGACGTTCGTCGAGCCGCAGCAGCGACTCCGGGCCGCCGTCCACGCGCGGCATCGAATCAGCCTCGACCACATATGGTTTCAGTGACACCGGGCGGTCGACGCGGTAGATCTCCACGGCCGGATAGCGCGGCCGCAAGCCGCTGTCGGTGACGAATCCTTCCAGGCTGCCGGGGCCGATCGGCGGCCCGAACTCGGCGACCTTGGTCAGGCCGGGCGAGCTGTCGATCGCGCGGTGCACCAGGATGGGCCGCGCCGACCGCGACGAATCCGGATCCAGGTCGTTGCGCACCACCACATGGGAGACGCCCTGCCGGGACAGCGTGTCGGCCAGACCGTCGGACGGCCGTCCCGCGGCGAACAGGCGCTGCACCGAGTCCAGCGCGCGGATCGTCTCCGGCGGGGTGAGCGGGATCGAATCGCGCACCCCCCACGCGCTGTCGCCGAGCACCTGCAACGGTTCGTCGTGGCTGTTGCCCCAGATCTGCGTCGCGAACGGAGCGCCCGGGGCCACCAGCACCCGGCCCGCGGAGTTGTTGTCGTCCAGCCACGCCGCGGTCTCGTGCCAGTACGGTGGGATCTCGTCGAACGCCCCGGGAGGGGTGAGCCGCCCGGTCCAGGCCAGCGCGGTGGCGGCGGTCAGCGCCGACAACAGCACGATGCCGACTGCGATCCGTTTGTCGTGTTCCGGGTGGGCGAACGCGTTGCGCCACACCGGCCGCGGCGCACTGCCCGGCAGTGGAATGCGCCCGAGCAGGTGGGCCAGCCCGAGCGCGAGCGGCAACCGCAGCAGAGGCTCGAGCTTGTGCAGATTGCGCAGCGGGGTGCCCTCGGCGTCGAGGAAGGCCTGCACGTACTGCGCGACGGGGGACCCCAGGCCGCCCGAGTAGCCGGCCGCCAGAAGTGCGACGCCGACCAGCAGCATCGTCACCAGGCGACCGCGGGCCGGCATGGTCGTCAGCGCCAGACCGGCCAGCCCGCCGGCGGCCACCAGCGTGGTCGCGAGCACGGCCACCGACCCGGTGACCAGCGGGGCGCCCGCGGTGGCGGTCGGTGCGACGTACGGCGTCCACGCCCCGGTGCCGCGCAGCATCTCCGTCAGCGACATCCACCGCGTCGTCACCCCGGAGGACTCGATGAAGTCCAGGAACGGCGGGCTGATGCGGCCCAGGTGCAGCAACGCCACCACCCACCACGTCACGGCCAGCGCCACACACGGCAGCCACCACGCCACGAACCGTCGCCACGTCCGGTCGGGCCGGTGGCACAGCAGCCACACCACCGCGCACAGACACGCGGTGAGCGTCGCGACCGCGTTCACCGCACCCATCAACGCCACCGCGACGGCAGAGCGAGCGGCCAGCACCCGCACCCGGGACCCGCCCTGGAGAGCCAGGATGACCGGCAGCAGCACCCACGGCGCCAGCATCATCGGCAGCGTCTCCGACGAGATGGCGCCGATGGTGGTCAGCACCCGCGGCGACAGCGCGAACGCGAGCGCGCCGAGCACCCGGGACGTCGTGGTGCCGATGCCCAGCGCCTCGGCGACCCGCAGCAGCCCCCAGAACCCGGCCACCAGCAGCAGCGCCCACCACAGCCGTTGCGTCACCCAGCCCGGGACGCCGAGGAGGTCACCGGTGAGAAAGAACGTTCCGTGCGGGAACAGGTAGCCGTACGCCTGGTTCTGTGCCTGGCCGAACGGCAGCTCGCTGTTCCACAGATTGAACGCCCGCGACAGGAAGCGCAGCGGGTTCGCGGTGAGGTCGAGTTTGGTGTCGGGTGAGATCTGGCCGGGCGACTGGGCGAATGTCAGGACCAGTGCCGCCGCGGCGGCCACCCACAACCAGCGCCGCGACAGCGGCCGGGTCAGGTCAGGGACGGAGGGCAGGAGCGTAGCGACCCGGGATTTAGGTGCGGTCGCCGTACTCGACCCTGTTGAGCACCGATGACGCCGGATCGCCCGCTTGCAGCGGAGGCTTTGTGTCCTGCTGCACCATCAACGTCACACCGAACACGGCTGCCGCCCCGAGCAGCAGGCCGACGACGATGCTGGCTGCAGCGGGTACGACAAACCGATCCATGCGGCAAACCTAGCACGGAGGCCGCCGCGGCCCGGGCGCCCGCGGAGCGGCGCGATCAGGCGCGGGTCACGGCTCCGGCGGCACGATCAGCACCGGACGGTGTCCCCGGCGCAGCACATGGTCGGCCACGCTGGACTGGATCAGCGACCGGAAACCCGTGGTCGCCCGGGTGCCCGTGACGATCAGGTCGGCGTCGAGCTCGTCGGCGGCCTCGATGATGGATTGCCACACGGTGAAGGTGGCCGCCCGCCGCATCGGCTCGGCGGGCAGACCGGCGGCCAGCGCGAGTTCGAGGCCCTCGTCGTTGATGCGCTGCGCCTCGGCGAGCGCGATGTCGATCTCGTCGTCGTTGCGCGGATCGGGCGGCCCGTCGAGGTCGTAGTGGTAACCGACCGGGGCCGAGCCCCGGTCCAGCGGCAGCCACACCGTCAGCACCACGGCCCGGTCGGCGGTCAGGAACCGGCTGGCGTAGTGCACCGCGCGTCGTGCAGTGGGCGAGCCGTCAAAGGCGATGACCATCACGGTCTTCTTGTCCCGGGGTACGGGGCCCGTCATCGCCGCTCCTTGTCCTCGCTCGTCACCCCCCACAGAATATTTGGTCGCAGCCGCACCACAGGGCGTCTTCATCGGGCTCTTGCGCCTCCGAGCCGCGGGACTCGGGACCCCGCCACGGCCCGGGGGAATAGATCGAGACACGTTCTGCCGTTACTGTCGGTCCGTATGCCTGCGTCACGGATCGTCCCGAAAACCGTCCCGCATGCTCTCGCCGGGGTGCTCGCGGCGTCGGCGCTGCTGGTCGGCTGCACATCGCCCGCCGAACCGGAGTCGGCCGGCCCGCCGGTGATCCACGCGACCCCGTCGATGGCGGCCGGCCCCGCACCGGCGCCGCCGGCCGCCCCGCCCCCGGCCGCGCCGGCGTGCGGTGACCCCGCGGCCGCCGTCGCGGCGATGTCCACCCGGGACAAGCTCGCCCAGCGGCTCATGGTCGGGGTGACCGGCGCCGCGGACGCCCGCTCGGTCGTCGACACCCATCGCGTGGGCGGCATCTTCGTCGGCAGCTGGAGCGACCTGTCGATGCTGACCGACGGCTCCCTGGCCGGCATCGCCGACGCCGCCACGCCGTTGCCGCTGGCAGTCAGCGTCGATGAGGAAGGTGGCCGGGTCTCGCGGTTGTCCGGCCTGATCGGCGCACAGCCGTCGCCCCGGCAGCTGGCGGCCACCAACAGTCCGGAGCAGGTCTACCAGATCGCCCTGGAGCGCGGACGCAAGATGCGCGGCCTCGGCATCACGGTCGATTTCGCGCCCGTCGTCGACGTCACCGACGCAGCCGACGGCGGCGTGATCGGCGACCGTGCTTTCGGTGCGGACCCGGCCCAGGTCACCGACTACGCGGGCGCCTACGCCCGCGGGCTGCGTGACGCCGGTCTGCTTCCGGTGCTCAAGCACTTCCCGGGGCACGGCAACGGGAACGGGGACACCCACGCAGGCAGCGTCGTCACCCCGCCGCTGGCCGATCTGCAGGCTCACGACCTGCTGCCGTACCAGACGCTGACCACCCAGGCCCCGGTCGGCGTGATGGTCGGCCACATGGAGGTGCCGGGCCTGACCGGCAGCGAACCGGCCAGCCTGAGCCCGCCCGCCTACGCGCTGCTGCGGTCGGGCGACTATGGCGGCCCGCCGTTCGGCGGCCCGGTGTTCACCGACGACCTGTCCGGCATGCAGGCCATCACCGCCCGGCTGGGCGTCGGGGACGCGGTGCTGCGCAGTCTGCAGGCGGGTGCCGACGTTGCGCTCTGGCTGAGCACCGGCGAGGTGCCCGCGGTGCTGGACAGATTGGAGCAGGCGGTCGCCGCCGGCGAACTGACCATGCCGCGCATCGACGAGGCTGTGATGCGGATCATCGCGATGAAGGGTCTCTCGCCACGCTGCGGCGGCTGATCGGTCGTCCAGTGCTTACCCTGTGGTAGGACGTTCGTCGCTGATCGGTCAGGAAGGCACGCGCAATGGCAGGTGGTACCAAGCGGTTGCCGCGTGCCGTCCGGGAGCAGCAGATGCTCGACGCCGCGGTGGAGATCTTCTCCGTGAACGGCTATCACGAGACGTCGATGGACGCGATCGCCGCCGAGGCGCAGATCAGCAAGCCGATGCTCTATCTGTACTACGGGTCCAAGGAAGAGCTGTTCGGCGCCTGTCTGAACCGTGAGCTCGGCCGGTTCGTCGATGAGGTGAACAGCGACATCGACTTCAGCGCGCCGCCGAAGGAACTGCTGCGCACCGCGGTGCTGGCTTTCCTGAAGTACATCGATGCCAACCGGGCGTCGTGGATGGTGCTCTACACCCAGGCCACCAGCTCCCAGGCGTTCTCGCACACCGTGCGGGAGGGCCGCGAACGCATCATCGAGCTGGTCGGGCGGCTGCTGCGTTCGGGCACCAAGTTCCCCGAGCCCGACACCGACTTCGAGTTGATGGCGGTTGCCCTGGTCGGTGCGGGCGAGGCCATCGCGTCGCGGGTCAGCACCGGCGACGCCGACGTCGACGAAGCCGCCGAGCTGATGATCAACCTGTTCTGGAGCGGACTCAAAGGGGCGCCGTCGACCGTCGACGTCGACGCCACCGCTGTCATCTCAAGCTAGCGACGGTCCCCGTCAGGTGGGGGTGACCCTTGGTCAGGTGCCGCAGCGTCAGGTCCCAGCCGTCGGGGTTGCGTTCGACGTACAACCCGGCCCTGGCGGGCAGTACCACCGGCTTGGCGAACCGCACCGAGTACTTCACCGCGTCCGGCAGCTGGCCCTCGATGTTGGCCAGAACGGCTGCGGCGCTGAACATCCCGTGTGCTATCACGGTCGGGAAACCGAACATCTTGGCCGCGATCGCGTTGGTGTGGATCGGGTTGTGGTCGCCGCCGACCGACGCGTAGTGCCGGATCTGCCCGGGGGTGATGCGCAGCACCGCGTTCGGCGGCGGCAGCTTCGGCTGCTTCTGCGGCGGCGGCTTCGGCTCGTCCGACAGGCTGGTGCGCTGCTGATGCAGGAAGGTGGTGATCTGATGCCACGCAACGTCATTGCCGACCTTGACGTCGGTCACGATGTCGACCAGCAGTCCGCGGCGGTGCTCACGCATGTTCTCCGCGTGCACCGTCGCCGACACCGTGTCGGTCACGGCGATCGGGCGGTACTGGGTGATGTGGTTCTCCAGATGCACCGAACCCATTGCGGCGAACGGGAAGTCGAACCCGGTGATCAAGGCCATCACGGTCGGGAACGTCAGAGCGAACGGGTAGGTGAGCGGGACGACGTTGTCGAACCGGAGCCCGGTGACGTCGGCGTACTCGGCGACGTTGACCGGGTCGATGGTCAGGTCCTCGACGGTCAGCGTACGGGTGGGCAGCGTGTCGCCGCGGCGCACGAACGGCAGCGCGCCGACCGCGGCCAACGCCAGGTTCCTCAAGCCCGAGGGCTGCTGGTCACCCATCTCTACGCGCCCAGCATGGCTTGACCGCACACCCGGATCGTGTTGCCGGTCACGGCATTCGAACCCGGGCTGGCGAAGTACGCGATCGCCTCGGCGACGTCGACGGGCTGACCGCCCTGGAACAGCGAGTTGAGCCGACGGCCGACCTCACGGGTGGCGAACGGAATCGCGTCGGTCATCTTCGTCTCGATGAACCCCGGCGCCACGGCGTTGATCGTGATGTTCCTGTCGGCGAACTGCGGAGCCAGCGCGTCGGTCAACCCGATCATGCCGGCCTTGGTGGCGGCGTAGTTCGTCTGCCCACGGTTACCGGCGATGCCCGCCATCGAGGACAACCCGACGATCCGCCCGCCGTCGCCGATCAGGCCGCTCTCCACCAGCCCCTCAGCCAGGCGTAGCGGCGCAAGGAGATTCACCGCCATCACCGAGTCCCAGCGGGATTCGTCCATGTTGGCCAGCAGCTTGTCTCGAGTGATGCCGGCGTTGTTGACCAGGATGTCGAGCCTGCCCCCGTGGTGTTCGCGGACGTGCTCGGCGATGCGGTCGACCGCGTCGGCGGCGGTGACGTCCAGCGTCAGCGCGGTCCCACCCACCTTGGTGGCGGTCTCGGCCAGCGCCTCGGCGGCGCCCTCGACATCGACGGCGATCACCTTCGCGCCGTCTCGGGCGAACACCTCGGCGATGGTCGCGCCGATCCCGCGCGCCGCACCCGTGACAACGGCGACCTTGCCGTCGAGCGGCCGGTCCCAGTCGGCGGGCGGGGTCGCGTCGGCCGCCCCGACCCGGAACACCTGACCGTCGACGTAGGCCGACTTGCCGGACAGGATGAAGCGCAGCGTGGACTCCAGGCCCGTGGCGGCCGGTTTGGCGTCGGCCGACAGGTACACCAGTGACGCGGTCGATCCGTCGCGCAGCTCCTTGGCCAGTGACCGGGTGAAGCCCTCCAGGGCGCGCTGCGCGGTGCGCTCGTGCACGCTGCCGGTCTCCTCGGGTGTCGTGCCGATGACGACCACGCGACCGGAATGCCCGAGGTTGCGCAGTAGCGGGGTGAAGAACTCGTACAGCCCTTTGAGACCCTCGGGATCGGTGATGCCGGTGGCGTCGTAGACCAGGCCCCCGAACGAGTCGGCCCAGCGCCCGCCGAGATTGTTGGCGACGACGTCGTAGTCGTCGGCCAGCGCGGCGCGCAGCGGTTCGACCACGCGGCCCTCGCCGCCGATCAGCAGGGAACCGGCCAGCGGCGGCTCGCCCTGCTTGTAACGGCGCAGCGGCTCGGGCTGCGGCACACCGAGTTGCTTGGCCAGGAACGAGCCAGGCCCGGAGTTGACGACCTGGGAGAGAAGATCGGAAGCCACGGCGCTGCCTTTCTGGAGATCCGGGTACATCAGTTGTCGACGGTGAAGGGGTTACCCAGCACCGTCATATCCCTCACGAACTTACTCCAGAGTAAGAACAGTGGGTAGTATGACCCTCGACACCCCATCAGCAGGGAGGCAATGTGGCTGAGAACTCAGACAACGCTGGGACGTCAGAAATCGCCGGGACCAGGGCCGCTCGCCGGGTGGCCGTGCTCGGCGGAAACCGGATCCCGTTCGCGCGGTCCGACGGCGCCTACGCGAAAGCGTCCAACCAGGACATGTTCACCGCGGTGCTCGACGGCCTGGCCGAGCGCTTCAATCTCAAGGGCGAGAGGCTCGACGCGGTGATCGGCGGCGCGGTGCTCAAGCACAGCCGCGACTTCAACCTGATGCGCGAGTGCGTGCTCGGCAGTTCGCTGTCGTCGTACACGCCCGCGTTCGACCTGCAGCAGGCCTGTGGGACGGGTCTGCAGGCCGCGATCGCCGCGGCTGACGGCATCGCCCGGGGCCGCTACGAGGTCGCCGCGGCAGGCGGGGTGGACACCGCCTCGGATGCGCCGATCGCGTTCGGTGACGACCTGCGCAAGGTGCTGCTCGGACTGCGCCGCGCCACATCGAACGTCGACCGCCTCAAGCTCGTCGGCAAGCTGCCCGCGTCGCTGGGCGTCGAGATCCCGGTCAACAGCGAGCCGCGCACCGGCATGTCGATGGGCGAGCACGCCGCCGTCACCGCCAAGGAGATGGGCGTCAAACGGGTCGACCAGGACGAGTTGGCCGTCGCCAGCCACCGCAACATGGCCGCCGCCTACGACCGCGGTTTCTTCGACGATCTGGTCAGCCCGTTCCTCGGGCTCTACCGCGACAACAACCTGCGACCCGATTCGTCGACTGAGAAGCTGGCCAAGCTCAAGCCGGTCTTCGGCGTGCGCAACGGCGACGCGACGATGACCGCGGGCAACTCCACCCCGCTCACCGACGGCGCGTCGGTGGCGCTGCTGGCGTCCGAGGAGTGGGCCGCGCAGCACTCGATCCCGGTGCTGGCGTATTTCGTCGATGCCGAGACCGCGGCGGTCGACTACGTCAACGGTCGCGACGGCCTGCTGATGGCGCCCACGTACGCGGTGCCTCGGCTGTTGGCCCGCAACGGCCTGACGCTGCAGGACTTCGATTTCTACGAGATCCACGAGGCGTTCGCCTCGGTGGTGCTGGCGACCCTGGCGGCGTGGGAGTCCGACGAGTACTGCAAGGAGCGCCTCGGTCTGGACGGCGCCCTCGGGGCGATCGACCGGTCCAAGCTGAATGTCAACGGTTCGTCGCTGGCCGCCGGTCACCCCTTCGCCGCGACCGGCGGGCGGATCGTCGCCCAGCTGGCCAAGCAGCTGGCGGAGAAGAAGGCCGAAAGCGGCAAGCCCGTGCGCGGTCTGATCTCGGTCTGCGCCGCTGGTGGACAGGGTGTGACGGCCATCCTGGAGGCCTGACCGGAAACTTTTTCGGATCGCTGTAACGCCTGCGATGGAGGCGCCGATACAGGGGATAGCTCCGTGTTGCCGTCTGACCCCCCGACCCGACGGCAACACGGGGCTCTCAACTTTTCAGCGTAGATTTCAACCATGCAGATCAGCATGTTCGGACAGATCAGCGGCCTCGGCGGTAATCCGATCGATGCGACGATCGCCTACCTCGCCCAATTGCGCGACGAGGGTTTCGCCCGAGTCTGGATGAGCCAGCTCCCGTACGAACCCGATCTGTTGACCATCCTGGCGGTCGCGCTGCACGAGGTCGACACGATCGAGGCCGCCAGCGGCGTGGTACCGATCCAGAACCAACATCCGATGCAGCTGGCGCAGCGCGCGCTGACGGTCAGCCTGGCGTCGGGCGGCCGTTTCATCCTGGGCCTCGGCATGACGCACGCCGCCGTCACCGAGGGCATGTGGGGCATTCCGTGGGACAAGCCGGTCCGCAGGCTCAATGAGTACCTCGACGGACTGTTGCCGCTGCTGGCCGGAGAACCCGCGGACGCCGCCGGAGAGACCGTCACGACGCGCGGGGCGCTCGTCATCCCGGGGGCGCCGCGCCCCGACGTCTACATCGCCGCGCTCGGACCGCAGATGCTGCGCCTGGCCGGCCGACGCACCTCGGGCACGTGCACATGGATGACCGGCCCGAAGACGCTGCGCGAGCACGTCAGCCCGACGTTGCGGCAGGCCGCCGCCGACGCGGGCCGGCCGGCTGACGCGGTGCGCGTGGTGGCGTCGCTTCCGGTGGCCGTCACCGACGATGTCGACGGGGTGCGCAAGCAGGCCGCCGAACAGTTCGCCGTGTACGGGACGCTGCCGTCGTACCGCGCGATGCTCGACCGCGAGGGTTACGCGGGTCCGGAGGACGCTGCGATCATCGGTGACGAGGCGACGGTGCGCGACCGCATCGCCGAGCTCCGCGACGCCGGCGTCGACGAGTTCGTCGGCGCGGCGTTCGACAGCTCCGTCGAGGGTCGCACCCGCACGAGAGCCCTACTGCGCGAGGTGGATTCGGCGGGGTGAAAATTCTCGGGAAAAGCCCGGGACTACCCCTTTTGCACCGCCCCCGCGCGGCGTAGCATCGTTCGCACGACGGGTTCGGGAGTGACTAAATCCAAAGAGCCGGCAAAGGGATGTGAGTCGGCCGCGCGAGATATGTAGAGACGCACCCAAGTGTCCTCCCGAACCCGCCCTTGTGTCCGGGGCAGGGTACAAAGTAGGCCATGACAGCCCTGAGCCTGCTGCAACTTCTCACCTTCGTGGCGTTTCTCGGGCTACTTGTGTACGCAGCCGTCGTCCCGCGTGAAGCCAATCCGGCGAAGCGTCGCCACCGGACGCGGCTGTACCGGGGTGCGGCGATGGTCGCCGGGGCGGCCTTCTTCGCGGTGCTCGCCGCTGGCCGGCTCGGCTGGTCCCGACACGCGCTGGCTGTCGTCGCCGTCGGTTTCCTGGCCGCCGGACTGGTGGACATCTCCAGAAGCCGACGCGTGAAGAAATAGCTGCGCATACCGCGGTTCAGCTGCCCCGAGGCACACCCGCCTCAGAAGTCCACCTTTTGCAGGGGTCCTCTCGAACTTTCGCTGAAATTCGTGGATGTGTGATGCGCGTGGGACATGCCCCGGGCAACGCAAGACGCCCCCGGAAGAATCCGGGGGCGTCCTGGGTCCGAGGCTGCGGAAGGGTCTAGAAGGTGGCCTCGTCCAGTTCCATGACCTCGTTGTCGAGGTTCTCGATGACGGACCGGGTGCTGGTGAGCAACGGCAGGAAGTTCTTCGCGAAGAACGACGCCACCGCGACCTTGCCCTCGTAGAACGCGCGGTCGTCGCCGGTCGCCCCACCGTCGAGCTTCTCGATGGCCACCGCGGCCTGCTGCTGCAGCAGCCAGCCGATCACCAGATCGCCGACGCTCATCAGGAAGCGCACAGAGCCCAGGCCCACCTTGTAGATGCTCTTGGGATCCTCCTGCGAGGCCATCAGGTAGCCGGTCAGTGACGCGGCCATGCCCTGGACGTCCTCCAGCGCGGTGGCCAGCAGCGCGCGCTCGGCCTTCAGCCGGCCGTTGCCGGTCTCGGCCTTGACGAACTGCTCGATCTGGCCGGCCACGTGGCCCAGGGCCACACCCTTGTCGCGGACGATCTTGCGGAAGAAGAAGTCCTGCGCCTGGATGGCCGTGGTGCCCTCGTACAGCGAGTCGATCTTGGCGTCACGGATGTACTGCTCGATCGGGTAGTCCTGCAGGAAGCCCGAACCACCCAGGGTCTGCAGGCTCTCGGTGAGCTTGGCGTACGCCTGCTCGGAGCCCACGCCCTTGACGATCGGCAGCAGCAGGTCGTTGACCTTGACCGCCACCTCCGGCTCGATGCCGTGCAGCGTCTTGGCGACCTCCGCGTCCTGGTGGGTCGCGGTGAACAGGTACAGCGCGCGCAGGCCCTCGGCGTAAGCCTTCTGGGTCATCAGCGAGCGACGGACGTCCGGGTGATGCGTGATGGTCACGCGCGGAGCGGTCTTGTCGGTCATCTGGGTGAGGTCGGCGCCCTGGACGCGCTCCTTGGCGTACTCCAGCGCATTCAGGTAACCGGTCGACAGCGTCGCGATCGCCTTGGTGCCCACCATCATCCGGGCCTGCTCGATCACGTCGAACATCTGCGCGATGCCCTCGTGGACCTCACCGACCAGCCAGCCCACGGCTGGGACGCCGTGCTGACCGAGGGAGAGCTCGCACGTCGCGGAGACCTTCAGGCCCATCTTGTGCTCGACGTTGGTGACGAACACGCCGTTGCGTTCGCCGGGCTCGCCGGTCTCGGGATCGAAGTGGAACTTCGGCACGAAGAACAGCGACAGACCCTTGGTGCCCGGGCCTGCGCCCTCGGGGCGGGCCAGCACCAGATGCATGATGTTCTCGAACAGGTCATCGGAGTCGGCCGAAGTGATGAAGCGCTTCACGCCGTCGATGTGCCAGGTGCCGTCGGGCTGCTGGACGGCCTTGGTGCGTCCGGCGCCGACGTCGGAGCCGGCGTCCGGCTCGGTGAGCACCATGGTGGAGCCCCAGCCGCGGTCGGCGGCGAGCTTGGCCCACTTCTTCTGCTCCTCGGTGCCGAGGTGGTAGAAGATGTCGGCGAATCCGGCGCCCATCGCGTACATGTACACCGCGGGATTGGCGCCGAGGATGTGCTCCTGCAAGGCCCAGGACAGCGCGCGGGGCATCGGCATGCCGCCGAGCTCCTCGCTGACGCTGATCTTGTCCCAGCCGCCCTCGACGAGCGCGCGGACGGACTTCTTGAACGACTCCGGAAGGGTCACGGTGTGCGTCTTCGGGTCGAACACCGGCGGGTTGCGGTCGCCGTCCTCGAAGGACGCGGCGATCGGACCTTCGGCGAGACGGGCCATCTCGCCCAGCATCTCTACCGCGGTGTCGACGTCCAGCTCGGAGTAGCTGCCCTGACCCAGCGCCTTGTCGACGCCGAGGACCTCGAACAGGTTGAATACCTGGTCACGAACATTGCTCTTGTAATGGCTCACGGGTTCCTCCTCGTTGAGAACGCCACCTGCGGTTGGGTACTTGTCGGCAAAGTTACCCACCAGTAACTGTGCTCGACTATACCGCCCGGTAACTTGAACGCAAGACACGTGTGGGCAATTTCGGCCTGTTCACCAACCAGGCGGTTGGCCGGGCTGGGAATTTCGCCGCGAAACCCGTCGTGAACAGGCGTTTCAGCGGTCTGTGATGATACTCACGTTTAGCCCGGATAGGGTGTCACGATGGGCGCGACAACGGCGGTTGCGGTATGGGGAACGGGCAATATGGGGACCACCGCCATCCGGTCGCTGACCCGGTTTCCGGGCCTGCGGCTGGCCGGGGTGATCACCTCGTCCGAAGCGAAGGCCGGGACGGACGCGGCGACTCTCGCCGGGCTCGGCGCGCCGACGGGCATCGCGGCGACCACCGACGCGGACGCGGTGCTCGACGGCTCCGACGCGGTTGCCTACATGGCCTCCGGCGACATCCGGCCCGAGGAGGCCCTCGCCGACATCGAACGGTGTCTGCGTGCCGGCGCCCACGTCGTCACCCCGTCGCTGTATTCGCTCTACGACCCCCGCTCCGCACCGCCGGAGTGGCTGGAGCGGCTCACCGCGGCCGCGGCCGACGGCGGCGCCGCCCTGCTGGTCAGCGGCGTCGACCCGGGCTGGGCCAACGACGCGCTCGCGGTCACCGCGGCCGGGCTGTGCACCGGGATCAACACCATCACCTGCCAGGAGATCTTCGACTACTCGACCTACGACCAGCCCTACGCGGTGCGGGTGTCCTGCGGTTTCGGCGGGTCGATGGACGAGACCCCGATGATGCTGCTGCCGGGCATCCCGACGATGGTGTGGGGCGGCAACATCCGGCTGATCGGACGCGGGCTGGGCCTGGAGATCGACGAGATCACCGAGGAGGTCGAGCGGCTACCGCTGGAGGAGCCCGTCCACAACGTCATGGGTCACTTCGAGAAGGGCACCCAGGGGGCGTTCTATCTCCGCGTGATCGGCTGGGCCGGCGGCAGGCAGCGTGTCGTCGTCGAGCACATCACCCGCATCGATCCGGCGTGCGCGCCGCACTGGCCGCAACCCGATCAGGGAGTGGGTGATCATCGCGTCATCGTCGACGGAGACCCGCAACTGACCATCGTGACGCGCGCCGATGTGCCCGGCGGCACCCGCGCCGACGGCGGCAACGCCACCGCGGCCAACCGGCTGCTCGGGGCGATCAGCTGGTTGTCCGGCCAGAAGCCCGGCGTCTACGACGGTCTGGACTTGCCACTGCACCCGCCGCTGCCGCCGGACGTGGAAGCCACCCGCTGGAGTTAGCCTCCCGCCAGTCCCTTGTTCACCAGCCGGGTGAGCCAGGCCGGGGAGAACCGCGCCCCCAGCGCCAGGGCCTTGGCCTGTACACCCACTGGGAAGTGCACCTGCGCGACGAGCCGGCGAGGCCAGGTGGCCTCGACGGCGGCGACGATGTCGGTCGCGATGTCCTGCGCGGTCAGCCGGATGCCGAGCGACTGGGTGGTGCCGGTCGTGACGTCCTTGGTCATCGCGGTGTTCACGTACAGCGGCCACATGTCGATCACGCGGATCCCATGGCGTCCCCATTCGAGGTTGAGCGCCTCGGTGATGGCGCGGACGAAGAACTTCGTGGCGCTGTAGTTGGCCAGCTCGGCCTGGCCGTAGATCGCCGACGCCGACGCCAGGTTCACCACCACCGCGTCGCGGGTGCTCTTCAGGTACGGGAACGCGGCGTGCAATCCGTTGACCACGCCCTTGACGTTCACCTCGATCTCACGGTGGTGCACCGGCAGCGGGATCTCCTCGAAACGACCGGCGTTGAGCAGGCCCGCGTTGTTGATGAGCACGTCGAGCCGGCCTCCCGCGGCGTCGACGAACTCCGCCAGCCGCTGCGCCACCTCGTCGGCGTCGGTGACGTCGAGGTGCCCGACCACCGACCTGCCGCCGACCGCGGAGATGTCCGCGGCGAGTAGCCCTACGCCGTCCTCGTCGATGTCGTAGCCGCCGACGAGGTACCCGCGCTGGGCCAGAAGCAGCGCTGTCGCACGCCCGATCCCGGTCGCCGCTCCGGTGATGAACACTGATTTCGTCATGCCTGCTCCTTCGGTCAATTCAACTGCCACACAGCGCAATTCAGGGCACAGTGCGAACCCGACCAGGCCAGGTGCGCACTGTGGCGATGCGGTGTCTCAGTCCTGCTCCGGTGCCGGACCCGGCTCCGTCTCCGCGTCCGGCAGCTGGCCCACCAGATACTCGGCCAACCCGCCGATGGTCGGGTAGTCGAACACCGCGGTCGCGTTGATCGTGAACGCGCCGCCGAACTGACTGTGCAACCGGTTGCGCAGCTCGATGGCCATCAACGAGTCCGTGCCGAGGTCCAGGAACCGGCTGGACGCCGCGGGTGGCTGCGCCAACCGCAGGAAGTTCTGCACCTCGCGCTGCAGGAACTCGGTCACGAAACCGGCGCGCTGCGGCACCGGGATCTCCTGCAGCTGCCGCAGCAACTCGCTGTCCCCGGTCACCTCGCCCTCCGGGCGGGGCAGTACCAGGTCGAGGATCGGGGGCCGGGAACTGCCGAGCACCTTCGCCGCGCGCTGCCAGTTGGCCTTGAGCACCGCGGCCTGACCGGTTCCGTTGGCGACGACTTCGGCCAGCGCGCTCAGCGCCGCCGACGGCTCCAACGGGATCAAACCTTGAGCGGTGATGTTCGCCGTCGCCGCGTCGGAGGACGCCATGCCCCCCTGCGCCCAGGGGCCGAAGTTCACGCCGGTGGCTGGCAGGCCGTGCGCGCGCCGCTGCGCGACGAGGCCGTCGAGGAACGCGTTGGCCGTCGCGTAGTTGGCCTGGCCGGGGGACCCGAACACGCTGGACACCGACGACGACACGATGAAGAAGTCCAGGTCGTCCTCCCGCGTCAGGCGGTCCAGGTGATCAGCGCCGAAAGCTTTGGGCGCCAGCGTCTTCCGGAAGCGGTCCAGATCCTGCGCAGCGAGCAGCGCATCATCGAGCACACCGGCCAGATGTGCCACGCCCGCCAACGGCGGCAGTTCGGCGCGGATCCTCTCCAGCAGCGTCGCCACCTCGTGTTCGTCCCCGACGTCGGCGGTGAACACGTGTACGCGGCACTTGTGGCGGTCGACGATCTCGTCGATCACCTGCTGTGCGTCGGTGTCGGGTGCACGCCGGGACGTGAGCACGAGGTCGCCGGCTCCCAGGTGGGCCAGATGCGCCGCGGTGTGCAGACCGATCGCGCCGAGACCGCCGGTGATCAGGTAGCTGCGGTCGGCCCGCGGCTGCAGCGGCGCGGGAATCTGGCACACGATCTTGCCGATGTGGCGGGCCTGCTGCATACGGCGGAACGCGGCCCGGGCCTCGGTCAACGGGTAGACCTCGGCGGGCAGCGGCCGCCACTCGCCCCGCTCCAGGCCGTCGGACACCTCGGTCAGCAGCGTGCGGATGCGTTCCGGATCCTGCAGCGTGGTGACGTCGAGTGCGACGATCTCGTAGGAGATGTCGGGCCGGGCGGCAGCCATCTGCTCGGGTGTCCAGATGTCGCGTTTGGCGATCTCGGCGAAGCGACCGTTGCGCGCGGTGGCCCGCACCGTGGCCTCGATGAACCCTTCGTTGGTCAGGCTGTTGAGCACCACATCCACGCCGGCGCCGTCGGTGTCGTCCAGGATCTGGTCGGCGAAATCGGTGCTGCGCGAATCGTAGACGTACTGCACACCCATCCTGTGCAGGGTCGCCCGCTTGTAGGTGCTGGCGGTGGCGAACACGGTCGCGCCGTGCTGCTGGGCCATCTGGATGGCGGCCAGTCCGACCCCGCCGCTGGCGGCGTGGATGAGCACCCGGTCACCCGGTTTCAGCTGCGCCCAGTCGAACGCCAGCCGGGTGGTCAACGCTGCGGCGGGGATGGTGGCCGCCTCCACCGCGCCGACCCCGTCGGGGATCGGCGCCAGCAGTTGCGCCGGGACGTTGAAGCGGCTGGAGAACGCGCCCTGCATGAACCCGTAGACCCGCTGGCCCACGTCGAGTCCGGTGACGCCGCTGCCGAGTTGGGTCACCGTACCGGCGAAGTCGCCGCCGATCGGTCCCGGGTCGCCCGGGTACAGCCCCAGCACGTTGAGCACGTCGCGGAAGTTCAACCCCGCGGCCTCGACGCGCACCTGCACGTAACCTTCGGCAGGCGGCGGAACTTCGGTCTCGGTGAGCCGCAGGTTGTCGATCGCGCCGCGCTCGGTCGGAGCCAGCACGAAGTCCGCGGAGCGCGGCACCGTGAGGTGGCCGCTGCGCGACCACGGCAACAGCCGGGACGCCAGCAACTTCCCTTGGCGCACTGCGAGTTCCGGCTCGTCGACCGGTGCTGCCAGCAGGCCGGCCAGCGCACGCACCGCTTCCGGTGAACCGTCGCAGTCGACCAGCCGCCACCGCAGGCCGGGTTCCTCGTTGGCCGTGGTGCGTCCGAAGCCCCATAGTGCGGCCTGCACGGGGTCGACCGGCTCACCGGATTCACAGGCCACGGCCCGCTCGGTGACGACCCACAGCCCGCCGGGCAGCTTCACGCCGCCGTCCTGTGCGCCGCGTTGCAGCGTGTGCACCGCGCTGAGCAGGTGACCGATCTCGGCCTCGATCCGCGCCTGAACGTCGGCACTGGACTCACCGGCGCTCGCCGCGCTGCTGCGCCACACGACACCGGAGAACGGCACACCCTTCGCGTGTGCCTGGCTCAGCACCTCGCCCAGCGGTTCGGTATCGGTGTCGCGGTGCCACGCGATACAGCCGGGAACGGCGGAGGCCAGCTCGTCGAATCCGGCGATCAGCCAGGTGCCGGCCGGTGCGCCGGCATCGGCCGGCGCGGGCACCTCGTGCCAGCCCAGGGTGTAGAGCAGCCGGGTGGCGTCACCGCCGAGGCCGCGCAGCAGCGCCTCCCGCGGGGCGCGCTTGACGGTGAACTCGCGGATGCCGCCGAGGATGCGACCGTCCCGGTCGACGAAATCGAGGTCGAACACCTGGGTTTCGTTGTCCAGCGCCGCGGCGTGCCACCGGGCGCGGCAGTAGAACCGGCGCGGCATCTTGTCGCGCAGCACAACCTGCCCGTACCTCAACGGCAGGAACAGGTCGCTGACACCCTGCTCGGCGGCCAGCAGCGCCGGGAACGCCGGGAACGCGACGCCGGTGCACAGGTCCATCAGCACCGGGTGCATCGGTTCGGTGGCCAACTGTTCGGCGAGTTCCTCACCGACGAGGATGTCGCCGATCGCCTCACCGTCGCCGAGCCACAGCGACTTCAGCGAGCCCGACCAGGTCGGTCCCCAGGCCAGCTCCAGGTCGGCGAACGTTTCGAACAGCTCCTGGGGGCGCATGCGTTCCAGGCGCTCGATGGCCTCGTCGACCGGGTCGGAGTCCTGCCCGACCGGTTCGTCGTCGCCCATGCCGGCCGCGACGGTGCCCTCGGCGTTCAACGACCACTCGGCGTCGCGGACGCCGTAGGGCCGGCTGTGCACCTGGAACGTCCACGACCCGGCATCGGTCAGCGGGCGCAGGGTCAGCTGCACCTCACGGGAAGTCTTCTCCGGCAGGATGATCGGCTCGTAGAAGAAGACGTCCCTGGCGCGTGCCGGGGTGCCGACGGCGGCCAACGCCATCGCCGCGTACGTCGCGCCGGGAACCACGACGGTGCCGTAGATGACGTGGTCGGACAGCCATGGCTGCGATCTGACCGACAGCCTGCTGGTGTAGACGGTGTCACCCGAGGCCAGATCCTTGGCGCCGCCCAGGATCCCCGACGCCGCGGCACCGGTCCCGCCGTCGACGGCGAGCCCGCTCGTCCTCGGCCAGAACCGGCGGCGCTGGAAGGGGTAGGTGGGCAGTACCGGCCGGCGGGACGGGCGGCGGTGCAGCAGAGCGAAATCGGGCCGGTGACCGCCGACGTAGGCCGCGGCGAGCGCGTCGGAGATCTGCCGCCGATCATCGATGCCCTTACGCAGGGACACGATCGCCCGCGGCGCGGCCAGGTGCTCCGGCCATACCTGCACCGCGGCGCCGGTGAGCACCGGTTGCGGTCCGATCTCCATCAGCACGGTGGCGCCCAGTGCCGCCACCGTCCGCACGCTCTCCGCGAACTGCACGGGCTGGCGGGAATGCTTGCGCCAGTACTGCGCGTCGAGCGGGGTCTGGGCCGTCAGCACCGTCCCGGTGCGGTTGCACACCAGCGGCATGGTCGGCGTGGCGTATTCCAATCGCGAGGCGTAGGCCTCGAATTCGTCGAGCACAGGATCCAGCAGCTCGGAGTGGAAGGCGTGGCTGGTCTCCAGCCAGGTGCAGCGGATCCCGTCCTCGCTGAACCGGGAGACGATCTGTTCCAGCTCCTCAGCCGGGCCGGAGAGCACGGTGTTGGGTCCGTTGTAGGCGGCCACCGACACCCGCGCGAACACGGCGGCCTGTTCGACGCGGGTGGCGTCGGTGAACACCGCCACCATCCGGCCGCCGGTGGGGAGGCTGCCGAACATCCGGCCGCGTTCGGCCATCAGCCGCGAACCGTCGGTGAGGCTGAACACGCCGGCCACGCACGCGGCGGCGTACTGGCCGACACTGTGTCCCAGTACCACGTCGGGTTCGATTCCCCACGACTGCCACAGCCGGGCCAGGCCCATCTCCACGGCGAACAGCGCCGGCTGCGCGAACGACGTGTGCCGCAACCGTTCTCCGGCCTTTCCGCCGGTCTCCCGGTCGGTGGCGAACACGACCTCGGTCAGCGGCAGCGGCAGGATGTCTGCGACGGCCTCCACGCACGCCGTCACCGTCTCGGCGAAAACCGGCTCGGTGTCGAACAATTCGCGCGCCATGCCGGGGTACTGGCTACCCTGGCCGGTGAACAGCCACGCCGTCACCGGCCGATGGGTGTGCTCGCCGCGGACGACGCCCGGGCGCAGCCGGTTCTCGGCCAGCTCGGCCAGTCCCTGCCGGGCCGCGTCGACCGAATCCACCACCAGCGCGGCGCGCTGCTCGAAGTGGGAACGGCCCGTTCCGGCGGTCAGGCACACGTCGGCCAGGTCGGCCTCCGGATGGGCGCAGAGCCAGGACTGGTAGCGCTGCGCCAGGCTCACCAGAGCCTCCGGAGACCGCGCCGACAGTGGCAGCACGTGAACCGGTGCCTGCTCGGTGGTGCCCGGCTGCTCGTCGTCGATGACGGGTGCGGGCTGGGCGGGCGCCTCCTCGACGAGGACGTGCGCGTTGGTGCCGGTGAACCCGAAGGAGCTGACCCCGGCGCGGCGGGGCCGTCCGTCGGTCTCCCAGGGTGTCGGCTCGGCGACGACACGCACCGGCAGTGTGTCCCACGGGATGTGCGGTGACGGGTTGTCGAAGTGCAGGCTCTTCGGCAGCACCTGGTGCTGGAGGGACAACACGACCTTGATCAGACCCGCTGCGCCGGAGGCGGATTCGGTGTGCCCGATGTTGCTCTTGACCGATCCCATCAGCAGCGGCCGGTCCGCGTCGCGGGCGGCGCCGTAGGCGGCGGCTGCTGCTGCGACCTCGATGGGATCTCCCAGCGGGGTGCCGGTGCCGTGCGCCTCCAGATAGTCGACGTCGCCGCCGCTCAGCCCGGCCCGAGCCAGCGTGGCAGCGATGAGCCGTTGCTGCGCACCGCCGTTGGGCACGGTCAGACCGCTGGACGCGCCGTCCTGGTTGACCGCGCTGGCCGGGATGACCGCGCAGATCCGGTCGCCGTCACGCTCGGCGTCGCTGAGCCGCTTGAGGACCAGGATGCCGCAACCTTCGCTGCGCACATAGCCGTCGGCCGACGCGTCGAAGGTCTTGCACCGGCCGACCGGCGAGAGCATCCGTGCGCGGGACGCGGCGACCACCGTGACCGGGCTCAGCAGCACGTTCACACCGCCGGCCAGTGCCATGTCGCAGTCACCGGACTTCAGCGCCTGGCAGGCCTGGTGCACGGCGACCAGCGCCGAACTGCACGCGGTGTCGACCGCCACCGCGGGGCCTTCCAGACCCAGCGCGAACGCGACGCGGCCCGAGATCGCGTTGAGCGCGTTGCCGGTGATGAAGTGGGGTTCGATCTTGTCAATCGATTCCGCGGACAACAGGTGCGCGTACTCGTTGGCGGCGACACCGACGAATACGCCGGTTCTGCTGCCGCGCAACGCGGCCGGGGCGTACCCGGCTCGCTCCAAGCCCTCCCAGACGGTTTCGAGCATCAGCCGCTGCTGGGGTTCGATCCAGACCGCCTCGCGCGGGGAGATGCCGAAGAACTCGGGATCGAATCCGTCGATGCCGTCCAGGAATCCGCCGAAGCGGGTGTAGGTCTTTCCGGCCGCGTCCGGGTCGGGGTCGTAGTACTCGTCGATGTCGAACCGGTCCTCGGGAACCTCCCGGATCGCGTCGACCCCGCCGGCCAGCACCTCCCAGAACGCCTCCGGGTCGGGCGCACCCGGGAATCTGCACGACACCGCGACGATCGCGATGGGGTCGTCGGTGCGCGCCACCGCGGTGACCGGCAGCGGCGCCGCCTTGGTCTGCTCGGCGAGTCCGAGAACCTCACCGAGCAGGTAATCAGCCACGTCCGAGAGCCGGGGATGGTCCATCGCCAGCGTGGCGGGGATGTCCTTGCCCACGCCCTGCTCGATGCGGCGCCGCAGTTCGACCGCCATCAACGAGTCCATGCCCAGGTCGAAAAACCCGGCTTCCTCCCGGATCTCGGCGGCATCGACACGGGTGATCTCGGCGACCGCGTCGCGCAGATAGTCGGTGAGCAGCTTGCGGCGTTGCTGCACAGGCGCATTGGTGAGTCGCTCGACCAGCGGTGTGGTCCCGGAAGGGGTCAGTACCGGTACCGCGTCGGGCACCTCGCGCTCGAGCTCGGCGAGGAACGCCCGACGCCCGGTCTGCTGGTAGAGCGGCAGAAACCGGGCCCAGTCGATGCGCGCCACGACTCCCTGCACGCTGTCGGCCGACGTGGCGACATCGGCCAGGCCCGCCAGTGCGTCGGCGGGGGACAGCGTCCGGATGCCGCGCTGGTCCAGCCGCGCCCGGGACTGCGCATCGGCCATGCCCACCGACCACGGGCCGAAGTTGACGCTGAACCCGGTGATGCCCTGTTCGCGCAGGCGCCATGCCAGCCCGTCGAGGAACGCGTTGGCCGCGCCGTAGGCGGTCTGGCCGAAGCCGCCCCACACCGACGCGATCGAGGAGGTGCTGAGGAAGAAGTCCAGCCGCAGATCGGCCGCGGCTTCGCTCAGGTGCCAGGCCCCCCAGACCTTCCCGGCGAACACGCGGTCCACCTCGGCGTCGTCCAGGGTGCTCAGCGCAGTGGTGCCGACCTCCCCTGCCGCGTGCACGATGCCGGCCAGCGGCGGCAGTTCGGCGGCGATCGTGCCCAGCAGCCGGGCGACGTCGTGCGCGTCGGCGACGTCGGCGGTGAACACGCGCACCTCACAGGCGTGCTGTTCGCTCAGCGCGTCGATGCGGCGCTGCGCCTCCTCACCGGGGGCGCGGCGGCTGGTCAGCACCAGATGCCGGGCGCCGTGCGTGGCAAGGTATCCGGCGATCTCGAGACCGATCGAACCCAGGCCGCCGGTCACCAGGTAGGTGGCGTCGCCGCGCAGGTGCAGCGGCTGCCCGCCCGGCGCTGTGGTCCGGCGGACGAGCCGGGGCACGTAGAGCGCCTGGCCGCGCAGCGCCACCTGGTCTTCCCTGAGCGCGGTGTCGGGCACGGCCGACACCTGGTCGAGCAGACGGTGCCATTCCTCGGCAGAGCCTTCGCCCAGATCCGCCAGCCCGCCCCACAACTGCGGCAGCTCCAGCGCTGCGGCGCGGCCGAAGCCCCACAGCGCGGTCTGATCGGGTGCGACCGAGTCGGCGTCGAGGACACGTTGGCCGCCGCGGGTCACCAGCCAGATGGGGGTGCGTAGTTCGGCTGCGGCCGCGGCGCGGAACAGGCGGCGGGTGCCGCCGAGGATGCGGTGCTGCATCCGCAGCAGCGAGCGCATCGACGGTGCGGTGTCGGCGTCCAGCGCCGCGACGTGCAGGATCCGCAGCGGCGAATCCTCGGTTGCGGCCGCGCGGAATGCGTCGACGAGTTTGGTCTCCTCCGCGTCGGACATCGGAGGCGCGACGAAGCTGTGCTGGTGGCCACGCGCAGACAGCGCGTCGAGCAGCGGCCGGACTGTCTCGTTCTCCTCGCCGACCAGGATCCACGTGGCGGTGTCCCGGGAGGACGCGACCGCGGCGATGTCCCAGCGGATGTGGTAGCGGTCGTCGGCCACGGATTGCCCGGCGCGTTGCTGATTATGTTGTGCGGCAAGCCTGTTCAGTACATCGACGGTGTGGTCGTCGGGGGCCGGGCTGCCCAGCAGTGTCGCGAGTTCGTCGATGTGGCCGTCCTCGAGCAGGCGGACGGTCTCGGTGCGCGCGGCGGAGAACCGCGCCGCCTCGGGACGGTCCCGGTTCTCGGAGAACCAGTACTGGCGATGCTCGAACGGGTAGGTCGGCAGGTCGAGTTTGCGCGCGTGCGGGCGGCGCATTGCCCCGAAGTCGGGCAGGTGGCCCATCACGTAGGCGTCGGCGAGCGCTTCGGTGATCTGGCGGTGGTCTGCGGTGTTGCGCCGCAACGACGCGATCACGCGCGGGCTGGTGGCCGGGTCGGGCCAGGCGCCGAGCGCCGCGGCGGTCAGCACCGGGCGCGGTCCGATCTCCACAAGCGTCTTGCAGTTCAGCTCTGCCAGCGTGCGCACGCTCGCGGCGAACTGCACCGGCTGCCGGGCGTGCCTGCGCCAGTAGGCGCCGTCGAGTCGGACGCTGCGGCCCAGCGCCGCGCCGGTGCGGTTGTCGATCAGAATGCGCTGCGGCGCAGCGAAAGTGAACTGCTGCGCGTAGGACTCGAATTCGTCGAGGATCGGGTCGAGCAGTGCCGAGTGGAATGCGTGGCTGGTGTCCAGCCAGTCGCACCGCACGCCGTCGGCGGCCAGGCGTGCCACCGCCTGCTCCAGATCCGTGGCAGGACCGGACAATACGGTGTTGGCGCCGTTGTAGGCGGCGACCGAGAGGCTGGGGAACTCGTCGGTCACGGCCTCGACACGGTCGGCCGCGGTGAACACCGCGACCATGCGGCCGCCGGCGGGCAGGCTACCGAAGAGCCGTCCGCGTTCGGCCATCAGCAGGGCACCGTCGGTGAGGCTGAACACCCCGGCGACGCAGGCGGCCGAGTACTGGCCGACGCTGTGCCCGAGCACTACGTCCGGTTCCAGACCCCAGGACTGCCAGAGCCGGGCCAGACCCATCTCCACCGCGAACAGCGCCGGCTGGGCGTAACTCGTCTGCTGCAGCGCCTCTTCGGCCTCCGGGCTGTCGGCCGCGAAAATCACCTCCAGAAGCGGCTTTTCGAGCACATCGGCGACGGCATCCGCGCACTGACGCACGGTGTCGGCGAACACCGGCTCGGTGTCGAACAGCTCGCGGGCCATGCCCGGATACTGGCTGCCCTGACCGGTGAACAGCCACGCCGTCTTCGGCGCCTCGTAGGACTCACCCCGCACCAGGCCGGGGGCCGGGCGGTCGTCGGCCAGCGCGCCGAGCAGATCCACCGCGGAGTCCCGCGAGTCGGCCACCACGGCGGCCCGGTGCTCCAGGTGCGCCCGCGCCGCGCCGGCGGTGAAACACACGTCGGCCAGGGTGGCCTCCGGATGGTCCTGCAGCCAGCTGCGGTACCGCCCGGCCAGCGCCACCAACGCGGCGGGAGTGCGCGCCGACAGCGGCAGCACCCCGAACCGCTCCGGTTCGGGTACCGGCGCGGGTCCGGTGGTCTGATCCGGCGCCTCTTCGAGGATGACGTGGGCATTGGTGCCGGCGAAACCGAACGAACTGACCCCGGCGATGCGGGGCCTGCCGTCGGTCTCCCACGGCATGGTCTCGGTGACCACCTCCACGGCGAGCCGGTCCCACGGGATGTGCGGCGACGGGGTCTGGAAGTTCAGGTGTTTGGGCAGCGTCGCGTGTTCCAGCGCCAGCACGACCTTCAGCACGCCGGCGATGCCCGCCGCGGCCTCCAGGTGCCCGATGTTGGTCTTCGCCGAACCGATCAGCAGCGGACGTCCCGGTTCGCGTCCGCTCCCGAGCACCGCACCCGCGGCCTGGACCTCGATCGGGTCGCCCAGCGAGGTGCCGGTGCCGTGCGCCTCCAGGTAGCCCACCTCGCCGGGCTCGACGCCGGCGCGTCGAAGCGCGTCGGCGATAACCCGCTGCTGCGCAACACCATTGGGCACGGTCAGGCCGCCCGACGCGCCGTCCTGGTTCACCGCGCTGCCGCGGATCACCGCGCGGATCCGGTCACCGTCGGCCAAGGCGTCCTCGAGGCGCTTGATCACGATGACGCCGCAGCCCTCGCCGCGCACGTAGCCGTCGGCGGACGCGTCGAAGGTCTTGCACCGGCCGTCGGGGGCGAGCATGTGCGCGCTGGAGAACGTGATCATGGTGGCCGGGGTGAGCAGCACGTTCGCGCCGCCGGCCAGCGCGAGGTCGCATTCGCCGAGGCGCAGCGCCTGGCAGGCCTGGTGAATCGCCACCAACGACGAGCTGCACGCCGTGTCGACGGCGACGGCGGGTCCCTGCAGCCCCAGCCGGTAGCTGATCCGGCCCGCAGCGGCCGCGTTGGAGGTCCCGATGGCCATGTAGGCCTCGATCTCGGGATAGGTCAGCTCGTCGGAGGCCATCCCCAGGTAGTCGTGGGTGGCCAGCCCGACGAACACGCCGGTGTCGCTGTCGGCCAGCGAGGTCGGCGCGATGCCCGCGTGCTCGACGGCACGCCAGGCGGTCTCCAGCAGCATGCGGTGCTGCGGGTCCATCAGACGGACCTCGCGGGTCGACATGCCGAAGAACGGCGCGTCGAAGCCGGTGGCGTCGTCGACGAAGCCCGCGCGGCGGGTCACCACCTTGCCGGGGGTAGCGGGGTCCGGGTCGAAGAACTCGTCGACGTCCCAGCGGTCGCCCGGCACCTCCGAGATCGCGTCGCGACCCTCGCGCAGCACGTCCCAGTACTCGTCGGCGTCCGCGGCGCCGGGAAACCGCGCGGCGTAGCCGATGATCGCGAACCGTGGGGCCGGGTCGTTCCGTTGTCCACCGGAATCCATGCCGCTGACCTCCTTGCATCGACGGTGAAATGCGACCCTGCGGACACCTGTCGCGCGTGAAGACCCACTTCCCCCGTCGGACACTATGGCACGGACCCCCGCACAGTGTGCGGTTGCCGGCAGGGGATATGCCCTAGGCCGGCAACCACGGGCCGGGCCGGAGTATGTTGATCCGGCAACGGGCCGATTCCTTGATCTTGAGGCGGTCGGGCGGGAAGTATCGGGAGGGTCAAGTCTTGCGCATCGGCAAGATCACGGTTGGCGCACTTGACGAATGGTCGCTCAGCTCAGGGGCTGTCACGTCCTGGCATCCGACGGCCGCGGCGCTGGACAAGGCACGGCAGGCGCCGCGCAGCACCGTGCCGGTCAGCTACATGCAGGGCCAGCATCTGCGCAATTACTCTGAGCGCACCACCGCCGGGCTGACGTTCTCCCGCCAGATCATCGCCAGCTGCGAGGTGCCCGGCCAGTGCGACATCGCGGCGATGGACCATGCGGTGAACGCCTACCTGCGCCGCCACGACACTTTCCGTAGCTGGTTCGCGCCCGGTGAGGACGGGGGCTTCGTCCGGCATGCGCTTGAAGACCCCGCCGACATCGAGTTCGTGCCCGTCGATCACGGCACCATGACTGTCGATCAGATCCGCGACCACGTGGTGGCCATTCCGAGCCCACTGGAATGGGGCTGTTTCACGTTCGGGGTGATTCAGAACGACGGGCATTTCACATTCTTCGCCGCCATGGACCACGTCCACGGGGACGCCACGCTGATCGGCACCACCATGCTGGAGGCGAACGGCATGTATTCGGCGCTCAGCGGCGGCGGTCAGGCGCTGACACTTCCCGATGCCGGCAGTTTCGACGATTTCTGCGTCAGGGAGCGCGCACACACCTCGGAATTGACCCTGGATTCGCCCGAGGTGCAGGCCTGGATCGAATTCGCCGAGAACAATAATGGCGGATTCCCCGAATTCCCGCTTCCGTTGGGCAATCCGCTGGATTCGGTCCGCAGCGACATGACGTCGGAGATGCTGCTGGACGCGGCGCAGACCGAACGCTTCGAAGCCGCCTGCACCGCCGCAGGAGCGCGGTTCGTCGGCGGCCTGTTCGCAGGCC
Organism: Mycobacterium sp. ZZG; assembly: GCF_054786995.1. NCBI lineage: Bacteria > Bacillati > Actinomycetota > Actinomycetes > Mycobacteriales > Mycobacteriaceae > Mycobacterium > Mycobacterium sp. ZZG. Next base: position 43,418 of record NZ_JBTBFV010000010.1, on the reverse strand, counting down.
TGGCCCAGGTGGAGCACGAGCTGACCGGCGCGTTGACGTATTACGGCCTGACACCCCGGGATTCGCGTTCGGCGTCGGACAATTTCATGACTCAGGGCTGGTTCACCGGGCTGATCCCGATCACCATTCCGATCGGCGCGGCGTCGTTCGCCGAAGCCGCGTGGTCGGCGCAGACCGCATTCGACTCGAATCTGAACATGGCCAAGGTGCCGTATTACCGGGTACTGGAGTTGGCGCCGTGGCTGAAATGGCCGGAGCCCAATTTTCCGGTGTCGAATTTCCTGCACGGCGGCGCTGCCCCGCTCAACGCCATTCTTGCCGCCGGTGAGATGGGCCTGGCGAACAATATCGGCATCTATCCGGACGGCCGATTCTCTTATCAGCTGACCGTGTACATCTTCCGCTACGGCGAAGGCACGGCCATGGCGATCATGCATCCCGACAATCCGGTCGCCAGGAAATCTGTCACCCGTTACCTGCTGGCGATGAAGTCCGTGTGCGCGCTCGTCGCCGACACCGGGCACTGGGGGCGCGTCGCTTAGCGTGACAGCGGGAGTGAGGGCGATATGCGGCGGCGGGTAGCCGATGTGGTGGTGCGGTGGCCCTGGGCGGTGATCGGGGTCTGGGTCGCGCTGGCCCTTGCGCTGCCGATGTCGTTCCCGTCGCTGGGCGAGATGGCCGAGCGGCACCCGCTGGTGATCCTGCCCGCCGACGCGCCCTCGAGCGTCACGGCCCGCAAGATGGCCGAGGCGTTCCAGGAGCCGGGCTCGGACAACCTGCTCGTCGTCGCGTTCATCAACGAGGGCGGCCTGGAGCCTGCCGACGAGGTCACCTACCGCGAGGTGGTCGACGCACTGCGCGACCACGTCACCGACGTGGTGTCGGTGCAGGACTTCATCAGCACCCCCCAGCTGCGTCAGTTCCTGACCAGTGAGGACAAGACCACCTGGGTGCTGCCGGTCAGTCTGGAAGGGGAGCTCGGCACCCCGCGGGCGTTCGACTCCTTCAACCGGGTCGCCGACGTCGTCGAACACCACCTCGGCGACGGGCCCCTGGAGGTGCATCTGACCGGTCCCGCGGCCACGGTCGCCGACCTCACCGTCGCCGGTGAACAGGACCGACTGCCCATCGAGATCGCGATCGCGGTGCTGGTGCTGGGTGTGCTGCTGCTGGTGTACCGCAGCGCGGTCACCATGCTGCTGCCGCTGGTGACCATCGGGTCGTCGCTGTTGATCGCCCAGGGCGTGGTGGCCGGGTACTCGGAGCTGACCGGCTCGGGGGTGTCCAACCAGTCCATCGTGTTCCTGAGCGCGATCATGGCCGGGGCGGGCACCGACTACGCGGTGTTCATGATCAGCCGCTATCACGACTTCCTGCGGTCGGGCGCCGATTTCGACGACGCGGTGAAGTCGGCGATGGTCTCCATCGGCAAGGTCATCACCGCCTCCGCGGCGACCGTGGGCATCACCTTCCTGGTCATGAACTTCGCGCAGATGGGCGTGTTCAAGACGATCGGGGTGGCGGCGGCGATCGGCGTCGGCGTCGCGTATCTGGCCGGGATGACGCTGCTGCCCGCGATCCTCGTGCTGGCGGGGCCGCGCGGCTGGGTCAAGCCGCGCCGGGAACTCACCACGCAGTGGTGGCGGCGGTCCGGTATCCGGATCGTGCGCCGGCCGGTGCCGCATCTGGTCGCCAGCGTCCTGGTGCTCCTGCTGCTGGCGGGCTGTGCGATCTTCGCGCAGTTCAACTACGACGACCGCAAAGCGGTCTCGGCGTCGGCGCCGAGCTCGATCGGCTACGCCGCGCTGGAGCGGCACTTCCCGATCAGCCAGTCCATCCCGCAGTACATCCTGGTGCAGTCGCCGCGCGACCTTCGCAGCCCGCAGGCACTGGCGGATCTGGAGCAGATGGCCTCGCGTATCGCGCAACTGCCGGACATCGGGCTGGTCAGCGGTGTCACCCGGCCGCTCGGCGAGGTCCCGGCCGAGTTCCGGGCCACCTTCCAGGCCGGCATCGTCGGGGACCGGTTGGCCGCGGGCTCGGCCCAGATCGGCGAGCGCACCGACGACCTCAACACGCTGGCCGACGGCGCCACCACGCTGGCCGACACCCTCGGGGACGTACGCGCCCAGGTCGACAGGATCGCACCGAGCCTGCAGACGCTGCTCGACGCGGTCACCAAGGTGCGCGTCGAGTACGGCGGCGAGCGGCTGGTCCGCGACGTCGAGACCGCGGCCAAGCTGGTTCAGAGCGTCAACGAGCTCGGGCTGTCGATGGGCATCAACGTCGCCGCGGTGCGGGACATGTTCGGCTGGATCGGCCCGGTCCTGATGGCGCTGAACGGCAACGCGGTCTGCGACGCGAACCCGTCGTGCGTCAACACCCGCATGCAGTTCCAGCGGCTGATGGACGCGCGCGAGGACGGCCGGCTCGAGCGGATCAACACCCTGGCCGGAGATCTGGAGGGGCTGGACGACCGGCAGTCGCTGAACGCGACGGTCGCGACGCTGAACTCCGCGATGACCAACATCGTCAAAGCCGTCGACGAGCTGGGCCTGGACTCGCCGAGCGGCGCGCAGACCGGTCTGCGCGATGTCCGGCAGGGCGCCGACCGGCTGGCCAGCGGGAGCCGGCAGGTGGCCGGCGGTGTCGACGAACTCGTCGAGCAGGTGAAGGTGATGGCCGCCGGCCTGGACCAGGCGTCGACGTTCCTGCTGACGATGCGCAACGACGCGGCGGCCTCGTCGATGGCCGGGTTCAACATCCCGGCCGAGGTGCTGGGCGCGGTGGAGTTCCAGAAGGCCGCCGAGGCGTTCATCTCCCCGGACGGCCACTCGGTGCGGTACCTGGTGCAGACCGAGCTCAACCCGTTCAGCCCCGATGCGATGGATCAGGTCAACGCCATCAGCGACATCGCCCGGGGCGCACAGCCGAACACCACCCTGGCCGACGCGACGATCTCGATGGGCGGCTTCCCCGCCGCGCTGCGCGACACCCGCGACTACTACGAACGCGACATCCGGTTCATCATCATCGTCACCCTGATCGTGGTGCTGTTGACGTTGGCCGTGCTGCTGAGGTCGGTCATCGCCCCGCTGTATCTGGTCGGTTCGGTCGTGGTGTCGTACTTCGCGGCGATCGGCATCGGGGTGCTGGTGTTCCAGATGCTGCTCGGACAGCAATTGCACTGGAGCGTGCCGCCGTTGGCGTTCGTGGTGCTCGTCGCGGTGGGCGCCGACTACAACATGCTGTTCGTGTCGCGGCTGCGCGACGAGTCCCCGCACAGCGTGCGCTACGGCGTGATCCGCACCCTGAGTTCCACCGGCGGGGTGATCACCGCGGCGGGGCTGATCTTCGCCGCTTCCATGGCAGGGCTGCTGTTCGCCAGCATCGGCATCGTCGTCCAGGGCGGTTTCGTGATCGGGGTCGGGATCCTGCTGGACACCTTCGTGGTCCGCACCATCACGGTGCCGGCCATCGCCGCCCTGGTCGGGCGTGCGAACTGGTGGCCGTCGCGGGTGACCGAGCCCCGAAACGACCGGGTCGGTGCGCATGGGTGAGGTGTGTGAAACTACGACTCGTGCCGGCCGCGGACCCGATGTGACCTCGTCGACCATCCTGTCGATGCTGCACGGACGCGCCAGCATGCGCCCCGACGACATCGCCTTCACCTTCACCGACTATCTCGACGATCCGGGCGGGGTGCCCGAGAGCCTGACGTGGTCGCAGCTGGCCCGGCGCACCATCGCCGTGGCCGCGGCGATCCGCCGCCACGGCGCGGTCGGTGACCGCGCCGTGATCCTGGCCCCACAGGGGCTGGACTACATCCTGGGGTTCCTCGGCGCCATGCAGGCCGGGCTGGTCGCGGTCCCGCTGCCGCTGCCGCACCGCGGATCCACCGACGACCGGCTGGGGCCGATCCTCGCCGACACCGAACCGGCGGTCGTGCTGACCACCGCGGCGGTCGCCGATGACGTGGCCGACCACCTCACCCGGTCACCGCGGCAGGCGGCGCCGACCGTCGTCGAGGTCGACGCCCCGGCTCTAGCCGCCGTCGCCGCCAACGCCCTCGAAACCGTCGAAACCGTTGCACTGCAGGATATTCCGAGCATCGCCTACCTGCAGTACAGCTCTGGCTCCACCCGTCGGCCGACCGGCGTGATGATCTCGCACCGCAACCTGACGGTGAACTTCGAGCAGCTGATGCGCAGTTTCTTCGCGCGGGCCCCGCTGCCGCCGGACGCCACGCTCGTGTCGTGGCTGCCCTTCTACCACGACATGGGCCTGGTGCTGGGTGTGTGCGCACCGATCCTGTGCGGCCGCCGCGCCGAGCTGACCAGCCCGGTCGCATTTCTGGAGCGGCCGGCCCGCTGGGTGCGCGCGCTGGCCGAGAACCCGCACGCGTGGTCCTCCGCCCCGAACTTCGCGTTCGACCTGGCGGCCCGCAAGACCAGCGACGACGATCTGGCCGGACTGGACCTGGGCGGGGTGGTGGGCATCATCAGCGGCGCCGAACGCGTCGAGCCGGCGACGCTGCACCGCTTCGTGGATCGGTTCGCGCACTTCAATTTCCGTGACCACATGATGCGCCCGGCCTACGGTCTGGCCGAGGCGACGGTGTTCGTCGCGACGAGCACCTGGAACGAGGCCGCGCCCGCGTCGTACTTCGACGCCGCCGAACTGGGTGCGGGCCGGGTGCTGCCGTGCGCGCCCCGGCGCGGCCCGTCCGCCGGAAAGGTCACCGCTCTGGTCGAGTACCAGGTGCCGGCGTCCCCGTCGCTGCGCATCGTCGACCCCGAGACCCGCCGCGAATGCCCGCCGGACGTCATCGGTGAGATCTGGGTGCACGGCGACAACGTCGCCGAGGGCTACTGGCGCGAACCGCCCGCCGGACAGGACGTCTTCGGCGCCGCGATCGTCGACCCGTCGCCGGGTACCGCCGACGCGCCCTGGCTGCGCACCGGCGATCTGGGCTTCCTCCACGACGGAGGACTGTTCATCGTGGGCCGGATCAAGGATCTGCTGATCATCCGCGGCCGCAACCACTATCCGGAGGACATCGAGGCCACGGTGCAGGCGATCACCCGCGGCCGGGTCGCCGCGATCTCGGTGCCGGTGCGCAGCACAGAGGAGCTGGTCACCGTGATCGAACTCAAGCAGCCCGCCGACCGCGACGAGCACGCCACCCGCCGGCTCGGTGAGGTCAAGAGTGAGGTCACCGCCGCGATCTCCAACGCCCACGGCCTCAGCGTCGCCGATCTCGTGCTGGTGCCGTCCGGGTCGATCCCCACCACCACGAGCGGCAAGATCCGCCGCGCCGCATGCGCCGAGCAGTACCGCCAGGACCAGTTCGTCCGGCTGGACGCCTGAGGGGCATGAGTTTGCGGAGTAAGGTCTCGGGGCAGGGCAGTCGAACGGGCGGGGGTGTGTGACCGACACATGAAGCGACTACTCGCGTTCGGCACCGCGCTGACCACCCTGGGCGCCGCAGGATGTCTCGGGTTCGGTATCGCATCCGCCGACGAGAACCCGCCACCCACACCGCCCGTCGCGGGTACCGCCCCGCCGATCGGCACGCCGGGCCGGGCCTACGCGCTGGGCGGCGCACACGTGCTCGGTATCCCGTACGACGAATACATCATGCGCACGGGCGCGGACTGGTTCCCGGGTCTCGACCGGCAGATCGTCGACTATCCCGCCGGTCAGGTGCAGGGCCACACGCTGGAACGGCTGTTCCCGGGCATCGGTGCATTCGGGGACCGCGTTGCGCCCGGACTCGGGCTCGACGGCCCCAGCGTCGGTGAGTCGGTCGACGTGGGCTCGCCCGACACCATCGCCGCGATCCGGCAGGGCGGGCGTGGCACCGCGATCGGACTGTCCGAGGGCGCGATGGTCCTCAACGACGTGCAGGCCCGGCTCGCCTACGACCCGGCCGCTCCGCCCCCGGACCAGTTGAGCTTCGCGATGTACGGCGACCCGGTGGCGCGGCACGCGTTCGGCGAGAGCTTCCTGACCCAGAACTTCCCGGTCGGCAGCGTCGTCCCCTCGCTCGACTACCGGATCCCGCCACCGGTGGAAAGTCAGTACGACACCTACCAGTTTGTGTCCGCGTACGACAGCATCGCCGACTGGCCCGACCGGCCCGACAACTGGATCTCGGTAGCCAACGCGATCGTCGGCCTGGCCACCGGGCACACCGCGGTCGCGTTCACCAAGCCGAGCATGGTGCCGCCACAGAACATCAGGACCACCGTCAACTCCCGGGGCGCGAAGACCACGACGTACCTGATCCCCGAGGAGCATCTTCCGCTCGTGCTGCCGTTCAAGTACCTCGGCGTCCCAAAGGACACGCTGATCGAGCTCGACCGGGTGCTCAAGCCGTACGTGGATTCCGGCTATTCACGGCACGACGACCCGCTGACCGCACCCGTCACGGTCGATCCGGTCAACGGCTACGATCCGGCCGAGGTCACCGCTCCGGCCACCCAGGCCGCGTTCGGCGGCGGCGCGGACCCGGTCTCGCAGTTGCTGTCCGGGCTGCAGTACGTGCTCAACAACCCGCCGTAACCGCTAGAGAGCGGTGAGCCCGACCGCGAGCAGCACCCCGCCGACCGCGGCCAGCAGCACGGACACTCCGCGGCGGCCCTGCGCCCGCAGCCACCCGTACAGCGCCGACAGCGCCGCGCGGGTACGGTCCGGGGCGATCAGATGGCACAGCAGTGGGATCTCCACCAGCGCGAGCGCCACCACGTTGAACGCGATCAGCGCGCCGAACTGCACCCCGGCCGCGGCTCCCGAGGCGACGATCAGCGCCAGCGCGGCCAGATAGTCCACCGAGGGCAGCGCCAGGCCCAGTCCCGCGACGCCCGCCGTCCACAGGGAGCGGCCCTCCAGCAGTCGGCGGGCCCGGATCGCCAGCGGCGCGAAACGTCCCCCGGAGCTGCCGTCGCCGCGGCCCCCGCCAAGCACCCCGACGGCCACCAGTGCGGCGTTGAGCAGCAGGATCGCTCCGACCACGATCTGCACCCTCGGCAGCGTGAAATGCGCCGAGTCCAGCGCCGGGCGCAGCACGAACAGCACGACCACCCCCACCGCGGTGCCCATGGCGAAACCGCCACCGAGGAGCGCGAGCAGCTGCAGGGCCGGCCGCGGCCGGTTGATCATCAGCACCGTCATCCCGATCCGGAACGGCTCCAGGCTCACCGCGACGGCCATCAGCAGGAGCGGGAACCACATGAGGGGCGACGTTACCGCGCCGACACCCGAACCCGACTTACGTTCAGACCGATTGCAACGCTTGCCTGCTCGTCACGCTGTGACCGGCCGTTTTGCCGTCACCCCGACGTGGCCGCGACGCACCGGCGCGTGGGAGGATGGGGGACGATGAGCTCAGAAACCCATCCGGACGACAAGCTCGACCCGACCGCGCTGCGCGACGCGTTCGGGCATTTCCCGTCCGGAGTCATCGCCGTCGCGGCCGAGGTGGACGGTGTGCGCGTGGGTCTGGCGGCGAGCACCTTCGTGCCGGTCTCACTCGACCCGCCGCTGGTGTCGTTCTGTGTGCAGAACTCGTCGACGACCTGGCCCAAGCTCAAGGATCTGCCTTACTTAGGGATCAGCGTGCTCGGCGAGGCCCACGACACGGCCGCGCGCACGCTGGCCGCCAAGACCGGTGATCGGTTCGCCGGGCTGGAGACGGCGTCGACCGAGCGAGGCGCGGTGTTCATCCACGGCACCAGCGTGTGGCTGGAGAGCAGGATCGAACAACTGGTGCCGGCCGGGGATCACACCATCGTGGTGCTGCAGGTCAGCGACATCACGGTGAATCCCGAGGTGCCGCCGATCGTGTTCCACCGCAGCACGTTCCGCCGGCTGGACGCCTGACGGGACGCAGCCCGGCGGTCGGCGCCCGCGGGTCAGGGACGGGCGGCGAGTTCGTCCCGGTAGTGCCGGACGCGCTGGTCGAGTTCGGCGGCATCGGCGGATCGGCCCTCCTTGCGGGCCAGTTCGGCGCGGATGCTGATTTCGCGGATCGCGGTGCGAATTTCGTTGATGCTGCAAGGCTCGCGAAGCGACATCGGAGCTGCCTTTCGTCGATGATTGGCTGCTTAGCCGAAGGGTACCCCCGGAACCTGGAGATGCACCACGGATCAGGCGGCGTGCACGTCCCGCAGCCCCACCGCGTTGCGCAGGCCGGAGCAGTTCACGCAGCCCACGCAGCCGATGCAGTCCTCGCAGTCGACGCAGCCCACGCACACCTTGCAACGGACGCAGGCGACACAGGCCAGGCACGCCAGGCATTTCGAGCACGCGATCGACAGCACCACCAGGATGCTGTTGGCGACGGCCGCGCTGCCCGCGGTCGCGATCGACTGGGCGATCGCCGCGCTGCCCGCCGTGGCGATGGAGTTGGCGACGGCCGCGCTGCCCACGGTCGCGATCGACCCCGCCACCCCGGCGCTCCCCGCGGTCGCGACGGAGCCGGCCACGACAGCACTGCTGTGGGTCGCCACAGATCCCGCGACGACGCAACTGTTTTCGGTCCGCAAAGAACGGACGACGGCGTCCGATGCGCCCTCGAGCGTGTTCATCGCGGTCTTCTGCTCTTCGCGCAAGCGCTCATCGCGGTCTTCTGCTCTTCGCGCAAGCGCTCATCGCCGCCGGAACAGCTTGTCGCCCAGCCACACCAGCGGGTCGTACTTGCGGTCGGCGACGCGTTCCTTCATCGGGATCAGCGCATTGTCGGTGATCTTGATGTGTTCGGGGCACACCTCGGTGCAGCACTTGGTGATGTTGCAGAGTCCCAGCCCGTTCTCGTCCTGGGCTTCCTGGGCGCGGCCGTCGTGGGTGTCGAGCGGATGCATGTCCAGCTCAGCCTGCCGCATCAGATATCGCGGACCCGCGTACGCCTGCTTGTTCTCCTCGTGATCACGGATCACGTGGCACACGTTCTGGCACAGGAAGCACTCGATGCACTTGCGGAACTCCTGCGAGCGGTTCACGTCCTCCTGGGCCATCCGGTACTCACCCGGCTGCAGATCTTTCGGTGGAGCGAAAGCGGGGATCTCCCTGGCCTTCTCGTAGTTGAACGACACGTCGGTGACCAGGTCGCGCATCACCGGGAAGGTGCGCAGCGGCGTGACGGTGACAACCTCGTTTTCACCGAACGTCGACATCCGGGTCATGCACATCAACCGCGGACGGCCGTTGATCTCCGCCGAACACGATCCGCACTTGCCGGCCTTGCAGTTCCACCGCACCGCAAGATCCGGGGTCTGGGTGGCCTGCAGCCGGTGGATGATGTCGAGCACCACTTCGCCCTCGTTGACCTCGACGGTGTAGTCCTGCAGCCCGCCACCGGTGTCGTCGCCGCGCCAGACCCGAAGCTGTGCGTTGTAGGCAGCCATGATCAGCCCTTCCGTTGCGGGTACTCGGCCAATTCTTCGGGGGTGAAGTACTTTTCCAGCTCCGAAAGCTCGAACGTGGCGAGCAGATCCGGCCGCATCGGCGGCTGCAGCTCGACCTCGACCGAGATGTCCGGGATCACCGGGTCACCAGGCTCGTCCCCGCCGCCGACGGTCTTGCAGACCAGCAGCTTTCTACGCCAGTTCGGGTCCATCTGCGGGAAGTCGTCGCGGGTGTGCCCACCTCGGCTCTCGGTGCGCTGCAGCGCCGCCTTGGCCACGCACTCACTGACCAGCAGCATGTTGCGCATGTCGATGGCCAGATGCCAGCCCGGGTTGAAGATGCGGCCACCCTCGACGACCACGTTCTGGTAGCGCTTCTTCAACTCGGCGATCCTTACCAGCGCCTCTTCGAGTTCGTTCTGCTTGCGGATGATGCCGGCCAGGTCGTTCATCGACTCCTGGAGTTCGGCGTGCAGCGTGTAGGGGTTCTCGGCGTTGTCCTTGGGTTCGAACGGCGACAGCGCGAGCTTCTCGGCCCGCTCCAGCGCCGCATCCGAGACCGTCGGCCGGTTGTCCAGCGCCCGGACGTAGTCGGCGGCCCCGAGTCCGGCACGGCGGCCGAACACCAGCAGGTCCGACAACGAGTTGCCGCCGAGTCGGTTGGAGCCGTGCATGCCGCCGGAGCACTCGCCCGCGGCGAACAGCCCCGGCGTGGCGGCGCCGGCGCTGTCCGGGTCGACCTCGATACCGCCCATCACGTAGTGACAGGTCGGGCCGACTTCCATCTCGTCCTTGGTGATGTCGACCTCGGCCAGCTCGATGAACTGGTGGTACATCGACGGCAGCCGACGCTTGATCTCCTCGGCGGGCATGCGCGACGCGATGTCGAGGTACACACCGCCGTGCGGGGTTCCGCGGCCCGCCTTCACCTCTTCGTTGATCGCACGGGCCACCTCGTCGCGCGGCAGCAGATCAGGGGTGCGCCGCGCGGAGTCGTTGTCCTTGAGCCACTGGTCGGCTTCTTCTTCGGTCTCGGCGTACTGACCCTTGAACACGTCCGGGATGTAGTCGAACATGAAGCGCTTGCCCTCGGAGTTCTTCAGAACCCCGCCGTCGCCGCGCACACCTTCGGTGACGAGGATGCCCTTCACCGACAGTGGCCAGACCATGCCGGTGGGATGGAACTGGATGAACTCCATGTTGATCAGCCCCGAGCCGGCGCGCAGCGCCAGTGCGTGCCCGTCGCCGGTGTATTCCCAGGAGTTCGACGACACCTTGTACGACTTGCCGATGCCACCGGTGGCCAGCACGATCGCCGGAGCCTCGAACAGCACGAACTTGCCGGTCTCGCGGTAGTAACCGAACGCGCCGGCCACGCGGTCGCCGTCTTTGATGATCTCCGTGATCGAGGCTTCGTGGAACACCCGGATCCTGGCGTCATAGTCGCCCAGCTCGCGCTTGTCCTCCTGCTGCAGCGACACGATCTTCTGCTGCAGCGTGCGGATGATCTCCAGGCCTGTGCGGTCACCGACGTGGGCCAGCCGCGGGTAGGTGTGCCCGCCGAAGTTGCGCTGGCTGATCCGGCCGTCCTTGGTGCGGTCGAACAGCGCACCGTAGGTTTCCAGCTCCCAGACCCGGTCGGGTGCTTCCTGAGCGTGCAGTTCGGCCATGCGCCAGTTGTTGAGGAACTTGCCGCCGCGCATCGTGTCACCGAAGTGCACCTGCCAGCTGTCCTTGGTGTTGACGTTACGCATGGCGGCCGCGCAGCCACCTTCGGCCATCACGGTGTGGGCCTTGCCGAACAGCGACTTGGTCACCACGGCGACGCGTAGACCCCGCTCCCTTGCCTCGATCACCGCGCGCAGCCCGGCGCCGCCGGCCCCGATCACGACGACGTCGTACTCGTGCCGTTCCAGGTCACCCATTCACAATCCTCACTGTGTTTCCGAATTAAGTTGTCAGCCGATGAATCTGGGGTCGGGGAACCATCCCGCGGAGACGGCCATGACGTAGAAGTCCGTGAACATCAGCGTGCCCAGCGTGATCCACGCGTACGTCTTGTGCCGGACGTTGAGCCTGCTGATCTGCGTCCACATCCAGTACCGCACCGGATGTTTGGAGAAGTGCTTGAGACGGCCGCCCGCGATGTGCCGGCAGGAGTGGCACGACAACGTGTAGGTCCAGAGCAGAATCACGTTGATCAGCAGCACGAGGTTGCCCAGACCGAAACCGAAACCGCCGCCGGGCTTGTGGAACGCGATGATCGCGTCGTAGGTGTTGATCACCGAGATGATCGCGGCGATGTAGAAGAAGTAGCGGTGGGTGTTCTGGATGATCAGGGGCATGCGCGTTTCGCCGGTGTACTTGGCATGCGGCTCGGCCACCGCGCACGCCGTCGGCGACTGCCACACCGACCGGTAGTAGGCGCCGCGGTAGTAGTAACACGTGAGCCGGAACAGCAGCAGGAACGGCAGGGACAGCGCCGCGTACGGCAGGATCGGCCAGTCGGGCAGGAACTGGCCGAAGTGGCTGGCCTCCGGGATGCAGCCGGTCGACACACACGGCGAGTAGAACGGCGTGAGGTATCCGTACTCCTCGACGTAGTACCACCTCTGCATGAACGCCCGCACCGTCGCGTAGATGATGAACGCGGCGAAGCCCAGGTTCACGATCAGCGGCGACATCCACCACCGGTCGGTCCGAAGCGTGCGCTGCGGAATCTGGGCACGGCCAGGCGAGAAGACGCCGGTCGCTCTGCGGTCGGCGGTGGGTGCGCTCACGGTTACCTTTCGATGAAGTTGTGTCCCGACGCGCGTGCCGCCCGAAGGCGGCACGCGAGGCTCAGTGGGTTCCGCCGAGGCCCTCGTCGTCGACACCACGCCAGAAATCGGTGTCGTACTGCGTGTCCGGGATCGGGATCCGCTCGGCGACGTGATGGTGCCGGCTGACCCCGCGGGCGAGTTCCAGTTCCTCGGCGTCGATGTCCAACCGGTCGATGTCGTTGAGAATGCGCTCGGCGTCATTGACAATGCGACGGGTGGCTGGGCTGTCCCCGTATCGCGAAGCCAGCGACGTGACGCAACGCCGGAGGCTCCCGATCAGATCGTGGAGCTGGGCGAGTTCGGTGGTGGTGCTGGTGGTGGACAAGCGACCTCCTTGGGCTGAAGGGTGTCATGGATCACAGTACGCAACCGATGCTAGCTAAATCACCGATGCAAAGCGTGAGACAGATCACTAATGAGGAGAGGTCGTGACCGTTGACGAGTTGAAGACCCGGGCGGATGCGTTGCTCGCGCTGCATCAGCCGGGCAACCCGGTGGTGCTGCCGACGGTGTGGGACGCCTGGTCGGCGCGGCTGGCCACCGGCGCCGGCTTCGCGGCGCTGACCGTGGGCAGCCATCCGGTCGCCGATTCGGTCGGCAAGGCCGACAACGAGGGCATGACGTTCGACGACCTGCTGACCCGGGTCGCGCAGATCACCGCCGCGGTCGACGTCCCGGTGTCGGTCGACATCGAGTCCGGCTACGCCGAGGAGCCGGCCCGGCTGATCGACGGGCTGCTGTCGGTCGGAGCGGTGGGGCTGAACATCGAGGACACCGTGCACAGCGACGGCGGGCGGTTGCGGTCGTCGCGAGAGCACGCCGAACTGGTCGGGGCGCTGCGGGCGGCCGCGGACGCCGCCGGGGTGCGTGTCGTGGTGAATGCCCGCACCGACCTGTTCCTGCGCCAGGACGGCGACGAGTCCGACCGGGCGGACCGCGCGATCGCGCGGCTCACGGAGGCCGCCGCCGCGGGGGCCGACGTGCTGTACCCGGTCGGGGTGCATCCGCCGGAGGTGATGAGGCGGTTGACTTCGGAGCTGCCGCTGCCGGTGAACGCGATTGCGAGCCCGGATCGGTCCGACCCGGCGTCCTACGGGCCGCTGGGGGTGGCGCGGATCAGCTTCGGTCCGTTCTGGCAGGCGGCGCTGGCCGAGCGGTCCAAGGAGATCCTGGCCCGCTGGGTCTGATCGGGCGGCATCTGAAGTTCTTAAAAGAACTGGGCGGCAACGAAGCCCGCGACCAGCACGGCCGTGCCGCCGATCTCGCCGACGATCAGCGCGGCCATCGCCACCCGCACGGTGGTGTCGACGCGTTCGAATTGGTTGGTGGTGTCGCGCCGCATCCCGTGCATCACGTAGGTGGCTATCGCGAGCACGAAGAACGCGACCACCACCGCCGCCGAGGCCAGGTTGACCCACGTCGGCCAAGCGCTGAGTTCGACGAACACCGCCAGCAGCATCGTCGCGAACGCGTACAGCAGCGCCGCGCGGTGGGCGATGTCGACGTACGGGTGGGCCAGGTGGTCGGGGCTGGTGGCCATCTGCCGGTACTTCCAGATGCCCAGCACCAGTGCCCACAGGAAGATCAGCCCGGCGGCGAGCACGGTCAGAGCGGTGTCGACGGCCAGCGGGGTGGTCATGGAGACAGCACAGTACCGGCGGGGTCCTTGTGGGCCCCGGCGAACCGGCTCACAAGGTTCGCGGCGCCGACGTGAGCACCCCGTGACGGACGCTTCACACGAGGCGACACGGTGGCAATATCGGCTCCCTACCGTGGCCGTCATGAGCTCTACTTCGCACGTCGTGGTCGTCGGTCACGGCATGGTCGGCCACCGGTTCGTCGAGGCGCTGCGGTCGCGCGACACCGCGAACGCGTGGCGGGTGACCGTGCTGGCCGAGGAACTCGACGCGGCCTACGACCGGGTCGGGCTGACCGGCTACACAGAGCACTGGGAGCGTGCCCGGCTGGCGCTGCCGGGCAACGACTACTCCGGCGACGACCTCGTCGACGTCCGGCTGGGTCACCGGGTGACAGGAATCGACCGCACGGAAAGGACCGTCACCACCGCTGACGGCACCCGAGTCCACTACGACGCGCTGGTGCTGGCCACCGGTTCCTACGCGTTCGTGCCGCCGATCCCCGGACGCGATCTGCCGTCCTGCCACGTCTACCGGACCCTCGACGACCTCGACGCCATCTACGCCGACGCCGTGCGCACCCGCGAAAGCAACGGCGCGCCGGTCGGAGTCGTGATCGGCGGTGGCCTGTTGGGGCTGGAGGCAGCGAATGCGTTGCGCGGCTTCGGGTTACAGGCACACGTGGTGGAGCGCTCGTCGCGGCTGATGTCCCAGCAGCTCGACGAGGCCGGCGGGGCGCTGCTGGGCCGGATGATCGCCGACCTCGGCATCACCGTGCACACCGACGTGGGCACCGAGTCCATCAGGCCCGCGCAGCGCAACCGGCCGCTGCGGCGCAGTGAAGAGGACGATTCCGTGCGGGTGATGCTCAGCGACGGGACGGCCATCGACGCCCGCGTCGTGGTGTTCGCCGCCGGGGTCCGGCCGCGGGACGAGCTCGCGCGCGAGGCCGGCCTGGCGATCGCCGACCGCGGCGGCGTGCTGACCGACGTGACCTGTGCCACCAGCGATCCCGCGATCTACGCGATCGGCGAGGTGGCCGCGATCGAGGGCCGCTGCTACGGGTTGGTCGGGCCCGGGTACACCAGTGCCGAAGTGGTCGCCGACCGGCTGCTGGGCGGCGGGGCGGAGTTCCCCGAGGCCGACATGTCGACCAAGCTCAAACTGCTCGGTGTCGACGTCGCCAGCTTCGGCGATGCGATGGGCACCACGCCGGACTGCCTCGACGTGGTGGTCAACGACGCGGTGAACCAGACCTACGCCAAACTCGTGCTCTCCGACGACGCGAAAACCCTGCTCGGCGGCATCCTGGTCGGTGACGCCTCCTCCTACGGGCTGCTGCGGCCGATGGTGGGCGAACCCCTGCCCGGCGCGCCGCTGGCGCTGATCGCCCCGTCGGGGACCGACGGCGGCGGGCTCGGCGTCGGAGCCCTGCCCGACGGCGCCCAGATCTGTTCGTGCAACAACGTCACCAAGGGCGACCTCACGGAGGCGATCGCGTCCGGCTGCTGCGACGTGCCCGCGCTGAAGAAGTGCACACTGGCCGGCACCTCGTGCGGGTCGTGCGTACCGCTGCTCAAGCAGCTCCTCGAGGCCGAGGGCGTCGAGCAGTCGAAGTCGTTGTGCGAGCACTTCTCTCAATCGCGTGCCGAGATGTTCGAGCTCATCAGCGCCACCGAGATCCGCACCTTCTCGGGGCTGATCGAGAGGTTCGGCACCGGCAGGGGCTGCGACATCTGCAAACCCACGGTCGCGTCGATCCTGGCCTCGACCAGTTCGGACCACATCCTCGACGGCGAACAGGCCTCCCTGCAGGACTCGAACGACCATTTCCTGGCCAACATCCAGCGCAACGGCAGCTATTCAGTGGTGCCGCGGGTGCCCGGCGGTGACATCACCCCCGAACACCTGATCCTGATCGGGGAGATCGCAAGGGATTTCGGGTTGTACACCAAGATCACCGGCGGCCAGCGCATCGACATGTTCGGCGCGCGCGTCGACCAGCTGCCCGAGATCTGGCGCCGGCTCGTCGACGGGGGCATGGAATCCGGTCACGCCTATGGCAAATCGTTACGCACCGTGAAGAGCTGCGTCGGCAGCGACTGGTGCCGCTACGGCCAACAGGATTCGGTGCAGATGGCGATCAACCTGGAACTGCGCTACCGCGGGCTGCGCGCCCCGCACAAGATCAAGATGGGCGTGTCCGGGTGCGCGCGCGAATGCGCGGAGGCCCGCGGCAAGGACGTCGGCGTCATCGCCACCGAGACCGGCTGGAACCTGTATGTCGGCGGCAACGGCGGAATGACACCGCGGCATGCCGAACTGCTGGCCGGCGACCTCGACGACGAGACGCTGATCCGCTACATCGACCGTTTCCTGATGTTCTACATCCGCACCGCGGATCGTCTGCAACGCACCGCACCCTGGGTCGAGGAGAAAGGTCTGGAGCATCTGCGCGAGGTGATCTGCGACGACTCGCTGGGTCTGGCCGCCGAGTTCGAGGATGCGATCGCCCGCCACGTCTCGGGTTACGCGTGCGAATGGAAAGGCGTGCTGGAGGATCCCGACAAGCTGGCGCGGTTCGTGTCGTTCGTCAACGCCCCCGACGTGCCTGACCCCACGGTCGCGTTCATAGAGAACGCCGGCCGCATGGTTCCGGCGCCGAGCACAACACACATTGGTATGCCGAAGGTGGGAAGGTAGCCCGAAGATGACTCTGCTCAACGATGTTCAGGTCTGGACCACGGCCTGCCGGTACGACTTCCTGATCCCGAACCGCGGCGTCGGTGTGCTGCTGCCCGGCGGCGCTCAAGCCGCGCTGTTCCGCCTGGACGACGGGACCCTGCACGCCATCGGCAACATCGACCCGTTCTGCGGCGCGGCGGTGATGTCGCGCGGCATCGTGGGCGACCGGGCGGGCCGGGCGGTGGTGCAGTCGCCGATCAAGAAGCAGGCGTTCGCGTTCGACGACGGCAGCTGCCTCGACGACCCCGACCACTGTCTGCCGGTATACGAGACGAGGATCACCCCCGACGGAGACGTCCAGATCGGCTCCTGATCCCGGCGTGCCTGTATCCCGCGAAATCGCATTCCACGCGGCCTTTTCGCGCTTTTGGCCGCGCAGATCGCAATCTCGTCGTGATCAAGTAGGGACTTTCGGCCCCTGTCCTGCCCGCGCCGGTTTTCTAACCTCGACGGCATGACCTACGTGATCGGTAGCGCGTGTGTGGACATCGTCGACAAGTCGTGCGTGCAGGAGTGCCCGGCCGACTGCATCTACGAGGGCGATCGCGCGATGTACATCAACCCGAACGAGTGCGTGGACTGCGGGGCGTGCCGCATCGCGTGCCGGGTCGATGCGATCTACTACGAGACCGACCTGCCCGACGAGGAGCTGGCGTTCCTGGAGGACAACGCCGCATTCTTCACCTCGACGCTGCCCGGCCGCGACGCGCCGCTCGGCGATCCGGGCGGTGCGTCGAAGCTGGGCCGGGTCGGGGCCGACACCCCGCTGGTGGCGGCGCTGCCGCCGTCGTCGACTCCGCACCCCTGACACTCATCGCCGAAATTGCGTTAAGGCAGGCGCGCACTCGGAGTCGAACCCTGCCCGCCGGAAACGGTTGGCGATCAACCGAGTGATGCCGGGATGGGTGCCCAGCGGATCGGTCACCACATCGGCCCCGCTCGCGCGGAGCCGGTCCTGAAACAACCCGTCGGACAACAGGTATGAGGCGACCGCCACCCGTCCGCCGGGCCGCCGCAGTGCGGTCACCGCGTCGGCGATCCGAGGTTCCCCGGTGGCAGCGAAGGCCAGTTCCACCCGCGTGCCGAGCGTGGCCGACAGCCACGTGGCGGTGGTGTGCAGATCGCGCATCGCCCGCCGGTCGGATGTGCCCGCCGCGGCCAGGATCACCGAATCATCGGTTCGCCAACCCGACTCGACAAGACGGTCGACCAGCACCCGGATCAGTGCGGGATCGGGCCCGAGCGCCCGGGTGACGACGACATCGCCGTGACCACTTGTCGCGATGTGAGCCGGGATGTCGACGCGGACGTGATAGCCGCTGGCGAGAAACGCGGGCACCAGCACGGTCGGCTCGCGCCGGACGGTGCCGAGCACCTCGGCCGGCGTGGGGCCCAGCACGTCGACGAACGCCACGCGCACCGGGCGCTCCAGTGTCGCCGACACCTGCGCGGCAAGGTCGGCGATCAACGCGACCCCGCTCTGCTTGCGGGTGCCGTGCGCGACCAGGACCAGGTTCATGACGCGACCACCTCGTCGACCGGCAATCGGTAGCCGCGCTTGACCACCGTCGACACCATCTTCTTGTCTCCCAGCGCCGTTCGCAGGCGCAGCACGGCCGTCTCGACGGCGTGGGTGTCGGTGCTGCTGCCCGGCAGCGCGCGCAGCAGGTCGACTCGCGAGACCACCGCGCCCGGTCGCAGTGCCAGCGCCCGGATCGTCGCCATCGCCGCCGGCGAGAGCGCCTTGACCGCGCCGTCGACCAGCACGCAGGTGCCGCGGATCTCTAACAGGTGCCCGGCCACCCGCACGGTACGTGCCTGCAGCAGCGGCAGTTCGTCGGTGATGTGACGTGCCAACGCGCCCAACCGCATTCGCTCCGGCGCCGAGGTCGGCACCCCTAGCCGCACCAGCGGACGGGCGGTGACGGGGCCGACGCACATCGCGTGCACGCCGGTGCGCAGCGCCGAGAGCACCTCGGCCTCCAGGCCCATCTCGGTGGCGCGCAGCAACACCGACGCCACCGCGGGTGCCGAGGTGAAACTGACCGCGTCGAACTTCTGCTCCGCGATGCCGGCCACCAACTGGTCGAACTCACCGTTGCGCGGTGCCGGGTGCCAGCGGTACACGCGGATAGGCACCACTTCGGCACCCGCGGCGCGCAACTCGTCGAGGAACTCGGGGAAGGGGTCCCATTCGGCGGTCGCCCCGTGCAGCTGCACCGCGATGCGTGCGCCGGCGATGCCGCCCTCAAGCAGGTAGTGCAGCAGTTCGCGGGAGGATTCCGATTCCGGCGACCACTCCTCGGGCAGTCCCGCCGCGCGTAGGGCTCCCGTCGCCTTCGGTCCGCGCGACACGATGCGGGCGTTGCTCAACGCGGTGGTGAGCTCGGTGGCCATACCCCAGCCATCAGCGGCGGCGACCCAGCCGCGGAAGCCGATGCCGGTGGTCGCGATGACGATGTCGGGCGGGGTTTCGATCAGCGCGCGGGTGTGCTGACGCAATTCGTCGTCGTCGGGCAGCGGCACCATCTCGATCGCGGCGGCGCTCGTCACAGTCGCACCACGGCGCCGCAGCAGCGCGCTCAATTCGTCGGCGCGCCGCGCGGAGGTCACCGCAACCCGGAATCCGGTGAGCGGCGCCCAGTCCGGCTCACTCATGCCACCTGTCTATTCAGGCCGTGTTTCGGTGTGATTAACCGGCCGTTGCGCAGCCGTGTCACCCCCGCTCAGAGCGTGAAATTCCGTTCACCGCGGACCGGGTGCCCCTGTGAGGTCACCAGAGGTCGCCGTTGCGCCAGTCGCACGCGATCGGAGCGTCGGGATCCAGCACCATCGACGGTGGCAGGTCCCCCGGCAGCACGTACAACGCGCCGTCGTCCCCGGGTGTGCGGGCCGGGCCGTCCGGGGCCAGCACCGAGGTCGGGCCGCGCCACGGCAGCCAGCCGCGCACCGTGTACAAAGGCTTGCCGAGCGCGGTCGTGCTCAGCGCGCCCAGGTGGTAGGCACCGCGCACCACTTGCTCCACACCGTCCATCAGCGCGTGGCCCAGGCCCCTTCCGCGACGGTCCTCCCGGACGGCCAGGCCTTCGACGTAGCCGCACCGCAGTGCCCGGTCGCCGACGTAGAGGCGGCGCTGCACGACGGCCGCGTGCCCGATCACCTCGCCGCGTTGCGAGATCAGCGCATGCATACCGCCGAGCGCGTGCTCCCAGTCCTCGTCGGCGAAGTCGCCGTCGAACGCATCGATGACCATCCGGCGGGCGTCCTCGCGGGTCTCGTCGTCGAGATCGGAGGTATGGACCAGGCGTGCGCGCACACCTGTGGTTCTACCAGCGACGGCTCGGCCGGCGTCGCCTAATGGACGGCTCAGCCGTCGTGCCTAATGGACGGCTCAGCCGTCGTCGTCGAACGGGCGACGGGGCCGCGACCAGTGCAAGCGCACGGTCTGCCCGGCGCGTGCCTGCGCCACCTTGTCGATGTCCTCGTCGACGACCACGCCAATCACCGGGTAGCCGCCGGTGACGGGATGGTCGGGACCGAGGATGACCGGGAAGCCGTTGGGCGGGATCTGGATGGCGCCGCGGGTGGCGCCCTCGCTGGGCAGCTGCCGATCCGGCCACCGGTAGTCCAGCGGCATGCCGACCAGTCGCATGCCGACGCGGTCGCTGCGGTTGGTGACCTGCCAGTTGGTGCGGACGAGCACATCGGGGTCGACGAACCAGTCGTCGCGCGGACCCGGCACCACCCGCAGCTCGAGGACGTCGTCGGCGATCGCCGCGACCGGCGCCTGGTCGAGTTCGGGGAAGTCGTCGGTGTGCGCGCCGACGGTCAGCACGTCACCACGCTTCAGCGGCAGCGGGCCCACCGCCGCCATCACGTCGTAGCTGCGGGACCCGAGGACGGGCTCGACGTCGATGCCGCCGCGGACCGCCAGATACGAGCGCAACCCCGAACGGGGTGAGCCGAGCGAGATCACCTCGCCGTCGTGGGCGTAGTGAATGCTGTTGCTGCCGAAGGGAACTCCGTCGACGGCCGGGTCGGCGTCGGCACCGGTCACGGCGATCGCGACTCCTTCACCGTTGCCGCCGTGCACACGTGCGGTGAACCCGCCCATCGTGACCTCAACCGTCGCCCGGTCGTCGGGATTGGCGACCAGACGGTTGGCCAGCGTGTGTGCGCGCCGGTCGGCTGCACCGGAACGGGTCACGCCGAGGTGGGACAAGCCGGGACGGCCGAGGTCCTCGACGAGGGCGAGCGGCCCGGGTTGCAGGATCTCCAACGTCACGGTGCTCATGACGCCGCCTCCCTCACGTCCGCATCACCTGTTTTGCTCCTCGCGTCCGCTTCACCTGTTTTGCTCCTCGCGTCCGCGGTCTGAAACCGGACCCACATTCCCGGCGTCAGCAGCGCCGGGTTCTCCCGGTCGGCGTCCCACAGCACCGCCGAGGTACGGCCGATCAACTGCCAGCCGCCGGGGGACTCGCGCGGGTAGATGCCGCTGAACTCGCCGGCCAGCCCGACCGAGCCGACCGGCACCCTGGTGCGCGGTTCGGCCCGGCGGGGCACCGCGAGCCGTTCGTCCCCACCGACCAGGTACGCGAAACCCGGCGCGAATCCGCTGAATCCGACGCGCCACAGCCGCCCGGTGTGCGCAGCGACGACCTCGTCACGGCTCAGCCCGGTCAGCCGGGCCACCTCGTCGAGATCCTCACCGTCGTAGACGACGTCGATGACGATGTCCGCGGTGTGCGGTGTCGTCGCCTCGGCCAGGGCCTGCTGAGTCGGCGTCACCTTGGACAACCGTTGACGGGTGGGGGCTTGGTAGCGGGGGCCGGCCAGCTTCACCAGCACGGTCCGCGCGGCGGGGACGATGTCCTCCACACCCGGCAGCCCGGCTGCCCGTACGGCCTCGGTCCATGCCAGAACCTCGGCGCTGCCGTCGAACTCGAGGAGCAGCGCCCGATCGCCGTAATCCAGAATTCTTCGCACGCCATCGTGGCGCACCGTGTGTATCGCATCCGCAGTGACGCTCATAACGCAACGTTACCGTCGAGTAGCTTCGAAAGCTCCCCCGCACCGAAGCTCTCTGAGCCTTGCCAGAGCGTCCTTACCGAAGGCTCAAGATCCACTCGCCGAACGCGCATTCCAGCAGGCTGCCACTCGAACTTCCGCTGCTGGAATGCAGTTTCGTCGACCGGAACCGGGTCAGGCTGGCACCGGCTGGTAGGTCGGCTCGCGGCGCTTGATGTACGCGATCACGCGATAGGTGACCGGCAGCAGCACCACCTCGACGGCCGTTTTGTACAGCCAGCCCTGGGCGGTGTAGGTGAGGAAGTCGCCGAACGTCGTGATACCGATGACGCTGGCCGCGATCGCGCAGAACACCACGGTGTCGCCGAGTTGCCCGATGAACGTCGACCCGACCAGCCGCGCCCACAGATGCTTCTCCTTGGTGCGTTCCTTGATCAGCACCAGCGACCACGCGTTGAGCGTCTGCCCGACGATGAACCCGGCCAGCCCGGCGATGATCAGCCCGGTGTAGGAGTGCGCGATGTTCTCGAAGTGCTCCTGATTCTCGTAGAAGTCTGCAGCGGGCAGATAGATGGTCACCCAGAGAGCAAGAGCGGCAAGGATGTTCATCGCGAAGCCGGTGTAGATGGCCCGTCGGGCCGCCTTGAAGCCGTACACCTCAGACAGCACGTCGCCGATCACGTAGGTCAGGGGGAACACGATGAAGCCGCCGTCGGTGATGATCGGCCCGAACTCCACGCCCTTGGTCGCGGTGAGGTTGGAGATGATCACCAGCGCGGTGAACACGGCGACGAGGACCGGATAGTAGGCGGAACCGACGCGCGCGAAGGAGACGTTCTGGTCGACGTTCGGGTCAGTCACCGACCCATTAGACCTCAGCTCAGCGCGGCGACCAGCATCGGCGGTAGCCGCTCAGCGACCACCGGATAGGACAGCGTCGACGCATATGCGATGGCGCCGGACAGCTCCTTGCCGGTGAACACGTGCCGCTGCCGCGCGGTCGCGTCGAGGCCCGCGATGGTTGGGTCCGCCAGCAGCGCTGCCTGTTCCTCGTCGCTCTCGGTGAGCCAGACCAGCACGTCGGCCTCGTCGAGCACGGCCGCGATCTGATCCCGGGCGATCGACGCACTCGGTGTCTCGATGACGGTCAAACCCATCTGGGTCAGGAACTCGTGCCGCCAGGGCGGGCCGCTGACCTGCACGCCGTCCCGAAACAGCGTCCCACCGAGCAGCAGTGCCCGCTTCCCGGCGAACTGCGGGTGGCCGTCCTTGACCGCGCTGAACGTCGCGTCGACATCGGCGATGAGCTTCTGCATGTCGTCGTGGCGGAACACCGCCTGCCCGATCGCGCCGGCGCGGTCGCGCCAGGGCTCGAAGAACGCCTCCGATCCGGACTGCGGGATGGTCGGTGCGATCTCCGACAGCCGGGTGTACGTGTCCTGATCCAGGCCGGCGTCGGTCGCGACGATCAGATCCGGTGCCAGCCCTGCGATCTGTTCCACCTGGATCCCGTCGGCGAGCGACAGCACGACCGGCTGTGCGCCGGCGAGCCGCGGCTGCGCCCACGGCCACACCGCGAACGGTTCGCCGCCGAACCAGTCGGTCACCGCGACCGGGACGACGCCCAGGGCCAGCAGGTCGTCCGCGTCGGTCAGGCCGGCGCTGACCACCCGGGTCGGCGGTTTCGGGATCTTCGTCTGACCGAACGCGTGCCGGACGGTCACCGAGCCGTCCGAAGCGACCGCGCCCGGCTCCTCCGAACCGCACGCGGTCAGCAACGCCGCCGCGCCGGCTGTCATCATCAGAAACCCGCGCCGGGACACCACCCGGCAACCTTAACTAGCCGACCTGGAAGTTACGGGACCTGCGCGGGCACCGGAACGGGTGGCCACACCGGCGGCGGCGCCGACGCCGGAGGCGGGGGCGAGCCGGGCGCGGCTACCGGAGGCGGCGGGGGAGTGCCGTACGGGGTGGGCGGCTGCCAGGTCGCCGGATCCAGGGAGCCGGGACCGACCGACTGGAAGAACTCGGCGGAGTTGCGCATGTTCCACAACTCGCGCAGAAAGTCGAGCTGGCCGGTGTTGCCGAAATTCGCGTTGGGCACCGGTGGAATGACCGGTGCACCCACCGGCGGCGGCGCGGGCGGCGGGACGTTGTCGCCGCCGGTCGGGACGCCGGGGGTGTAGGCGAAGACCGGCGCGGCTGCGCCGGGGGCGGGGGCACCGGGAACGGGTGCCGGCGCGGCCACGGCGGGCGGCGCCGGCGGCAGCGCCGGATCCACCGGTCCGGGCTGGGCGCCGGCCTGGGTTGCGGCAGCCAGCGCGGCGCCGCCGATGAGCGCGTTCATCGCCGCGATCTTGACTACCTGCACAACAGACACATCGACGAGGCTAACGCCTCGCGTTACATGGCGATACTTTTCGCGCGCCGCTCACCGCAGGACCAGCGTGACACCCAGGACGAACATGGTGAGCGCGATCGCGCCATCGAGCAACCGCCAGGTCTTCGGCGACGCGAACAGGTGGCGGAGCCGGGTCGCGCCGAACCCCAGCCCCGTGAACCAAACCGCGCTCGCGCTCACCGCGCCGATGCCGAACAGCCACTTGCTTTCCTGATGCTCGTTGGCCAGCGCGCCGAGCAGGATGACGGTGTCCAGATAGACGTGCGGGTTGAGGAAAGTCATCGCCAGGCAGGTGGCCAGCACCGCACCCAGCCGCGCGGGGGCGGCGTCGGCCGGGGTGAGCGCACCGGGCTTGAGGGCGCGCCGGGCGGCCAGCAGTCCGTAGCCGATCAGGAACGCGGCCCCGCCGAACCTGGTGACGGTGACGATGTCGGGATGCGCGGCGATCAACGCGCCGAAACCGGCGATGCCGGCAGCGATCAGCAGCAGGTCCGACACCGTGCAGATGGCCACGACCGGCAGCACGTGCTCACCGCGGATGCCCTGGCGCAGCACGAACGCGTTCTGCGCGCCGATCGCGGCGATAAGCGCCATGGTGGTGGCGAAGCCGCTGAGCACGACGAGGTAGGCGGGGTTCACCCGCCTCACGTTAGGGAGCGGGGGGTATGCAGTAAAGCTAATGATTCTTCATCGTCATTAGATTTACTGAATATCAGTGAAATGTTGCCACCGAGGTGCCCTGCGGCGGCGGCAACCCCGGTCTGTCGCGTTTCAGTGTCGACGCAACGGGCACCCGACGCTCAACGTCCACCGACGCGTGATGGAGGTGACTCGCGGTGACACATTCCAAGGCGGACCCCTCGATGGGGGAATTGGTCAGCCAACTCTCCCAGCAGACATCCCGGCTCGTTCGGGACGAGATGCGGCTGGCGCAAAAAGAGATGAAGGAATCCGCCAAGCACGCCGGCGTGGGTGCGGGCATGGTGGGTGCGGCGGCGTTGCTGGCCATCCTGGGGCTGGCGACGCTGGTCGCCGCGGCAGTGGCGGCACTGGCGCTGGTGCTGCCGGTCTGGTTGTCGGCGGTCATCGTCGCAGTGGTTCTGTTCGCCGCCGCCGGGATCGCGGCGCTGGTCAGCAAAAAGCAGGCCGAACAGGTCCCGCCCCCGGCCGCGGAGACTCTCGACAGCGTCAAGACCGACATCGACGAGATCAAGGATGCCCGCCATGGCAACAGGACCTGACCCGCGGCCCGAGCCGGGCCCTGACGCCGACATCGGTGAACTCCAGGCTGACATCGAGCAGACGCGCGCCGAACTGGGCGAGACCGTCGGGGCGCTGTCGGACAAACTCGACGTCAAAGGGCGGGCCCAGCAGGCGGTCGCCGAGGCCAAGGAGTCGGTCACCCAGCGCGGGCACGACGTGGCCCATCGGGCGAAATCACGCCCCGCTGTCCCCGTCGGGGTTCTGGTCGCGGTGCTGGTCGGCGTCGGTCTGGTGATCTGGCGCCGCCGTCGCCGCTGACGCTGACCGCGCCCCACCACACACCGACGTCACTCCTTACCGTCGGGCTCGGTGAGCTCCGGCGCGATTTCCCGGGTCGCCATCCCACCCTCTCGGCCGTGATCCTCCGGCCCCGGCCTTCCGCCCTGCGGTTCCTCGGTCTTCTTCTCCGACGCACTGTCACCGGTCATCTCCACTCCCTTCCTCTGCGTTCTCCAGTACCCAGGTCCGCCGCAGCCCAGTCAGCGAGTTTGCTGGGAGTCGCCGAAACGGGTACCCGGGTGCGAAGATGACAACGGCTGCCGGTCGATCGGCAGGCCTGTAGGGGTGGGAGAAGTTTGGTGAGCGAGGCGGTGCTCGTCGACGCCGATGACATCGGCGCGGCAGAGGAGGCCTTGAGTGCGGCCTATTCGGCCATGCGGCTGGTGTCCGCTCCGGAGGTGCCGGGCGGCCGCACGAGGGTGTTCCGGACCAGCGTCGGAGCGCTGACCTTGGACGACGCGGAGTTCAACTTCCACGTGAGGGCCGACATGGATCCCTCGGACGGCGTGATGCTGTGCCGGGTGCGCTCTGGTCTGCTGGGGGGCTGCCTGCCCGGTCGGCCCGTCGAGCGGTACGGCGCCGGCAGCGTGGTCGCGTTCGGTGGCCGCTGCGGTGAACGGATCTGTGGCGGCATCGACCGCGCTCGCTACGACATGATCGTGCTGGACCGCGGCCTGCTGGGACATGTGGCCGCCGGACGCACCGACGGCCACGCCGCGCCGGTCGACCTGACCTCGATGAGGCCGCTCTCGGAAGAGGCGAATCGCCACGTCGCCGACGTGATGGCGCACCTGCGGCTCGAGGTCGGTGCCAACGCGCACGCGGTGGCACAACCGCTGGTGACCGGGCCGCTGCTGCGCTATCTGGCCGGTTGCGTGCTGGCCGCATTTCCGAGCACCGCGACCGTCGCGCCCCGCGCCGATGGCGCCGGCCCGCAGGCGCTGGAGCGGGCGCTGGCCTTCATCGACGACCACGCCGACACCGACATCTCACTGGCCGACATCGCCGCCGCCGCCCGCGTGACCCCGCAGTCGGTGCATGCGCTGTTCGCTGCGCACCTGAACTGCACCCCGCAGGCCTACCTGCGTAAGGTGCGACTGCATTACGCCCACCGCGACCTCGTGGTCAACGCTCCCGACACCGCCACCGTGGCCGACATTGCGGCGCGGTGGGGGTTCGGTGTGGTCGAGGCGTTCACCGTGTACTACCGGAGCCGCTACGGCGTCTGTCCGGAAACCACGCTCGCAGCCTGACATTTGCCGGCGCGTACGCTGCTGGGCGTGATCGATATCCCGCTGAGCGAGATGCGCAACTGGTTCGGTTTCGGGGTCGCGGGCAACTTCGCGGGCCACCTCGAGCAGGCGGGCGAGGCCGCCGATTTCGTGAACGTCACCAGTGAGGGCATTGCCCCGAAGGGGATCTTCCCGTGGTACGCCCCGGGTTCCGACACGTTTCTCGGCGAGTTCCCGCTGTCCAACGACGAGATCGTGCTGCCGGGCGACAGCCCGGAGTTCTCGGGCCCGCTGAACCTGCAGATCGAACCGGAGGTCGGACTGGCCTGCCGCGTGGTCTGGAACGGCGACACCGTCGCGACTCTCGAGCCGTTCGCGCTGGGGGCGTTCAACGACTGCTCGATCCGGCGGCCGGGGGCGCCGAAGATCAGCCACAAGAAGAACTGGGGTCCGTCGTCCAAGGGCGTCGCCGCGGAGTTCTTCGACATCAGCGACCTAACCCCGGACGGTCCGACAGCCACCCTGCGCCTGGTCTGCCACCTCAACAGTGACGGGCAGGAGCACGACTACGGCGTCGACAGTCCGCTGATCGGCTACTCGTACTACGGCGAGGTACTGCTCGACTGGATCGTGGAACGGCTGGCCAACCAGAAGGGCTCGCCGGACACCCCGCTCGAAGACGTCGGCGCGCTGATGGTCGCCAGCGGGCACCCCGAGCACGTTCTGATCGGTATCGGCGCCACACGCTACACCCCGCTGGGCGAGAACACCTACCTCAAGCAGGGCGACGAGGCCATCGTGCGGGTGTACGACACCTCGTCCGACGCCGCTTCCGAACTGCGGCAACGGGTGCGGTAACCCACCATTCGACCCGAACTGTCGCTGTTACCGTAGCCAGCTCCGTTATCGTGTCGCTGTGACCAGCGACGACGTGAATGTGGGGGACCAGCGGGCGCTGGTGATGGGAGCGAGCGGCAACGTCGGGGCGTGTGTGGTCCGCCATCTCGCCGCCGGCGGCGCCGACGTCCGGGTGCTGCTGCGGAAATCCAGTTCCACCAAGGGGATCGACGGTCTCGACGTTGAACGGATCTACGGTGATCCGTTCGATGGCGCGACGGCTGCCGCCGCGATGGCCGACCGCGACGTCGTCTACTACTGCATCGTCGACACCAGAGCCGAACTGCGGGACCCGGCCCCGCTGTTCGCGACCAACGTCGAGGGTCTGCGCGCGGTGCTCGAGGTCGCCGCCGTCGCGGATCTGAAGCGGTTCGTGTTCCTGAGCACGATCGGCACCATCGCCGTCGGGGTTCACGGCGAGACCGTCGACGAGGACACACCGTTCAACTGGGCCGACCGCGCCGGAAGCTACATCGAGTCCAGGCGCGCCGCCGAACAACTGGTGCTGTCCTACGCCGCGGATCGCGGGGTGCCCGCGGTCGTGGTGAACGTGTCGAATCCGTACGGACCGCCGGACTTTCAGCCGCGTCAGGGCATGTTCGTCCAACTCGCGGCGCTCGGCAAGCTTCCGTTCTACGTCCGGGGGGTGGGTTCTGAGGTGGTGGGCATCGACGACGCCGCCGACGCGATGCTGCGAGCCGCGGTGCGGGGCAGGGTCGGTGAGCGTTACATCGCTTCCGAACGCTTCATGACCCACCGGGAACTGCTCATCACCGCGGCCGACGCGGTGGGTGCTCGACGCCCCCGGATCGGCGTGCCGATGGCGGTCGTGTACGCCTTCGCCTACCTGTCCGACATGGTGGGATCGCTTCTGCGCGTGCAGGTTCCGATCAGCAGGCAGAGCGCCTTCCTGTTGGCCTTCACGTCACCGGCCAGCCATGCGAAGGCGACCCGCGAGTTGGGGTGGCGTCCCGGACCCACCGAACACTTCATCGCGCGGGCGGCCGAGAACTACGTCGAACGGCAGCGCGTGAGCGCTGAGAAGACCTCGTCGGGGGCCGGCGGGTCGGCCAGGATCGCCGGTAGCACGAACGTCCGCACGTAGCGCCGAGCGGTCTGCGGATCGTCGAGGCCCGGGATCACTCCGAGAAGCATGGTGAGCGCGGTCGTGATCAGGAACTGCCCGACGTCACCGGGCCGCAGGCCGGGGCGGAGAATCCCATCACCGCTTCCCATCTCGGCCACGAGGTGCTCGACCAGTTCGGGGAGTTGCGCCGCGGTGGCCACCAGGTGCGCGACGGTGCCGTCGTCGGTCTGCTCGGACAGCGTCTGCAACAGCGGGTCATGGATCAACTCGGTCGCCACGATCACCAGCCCCTCGACCAAAAGCTCTGTCATGGAGGCATTCTCGGGAAGCCGGTGAACGATCTCGCGCTGGTGTTTGCGCGTTTTGCGTGCCACCAGCGCCTCGAGGAGATGTTGCCGGTTCGGGAAGTGCCGGTACATTGCCGCGCGGGAGTAGCCCGCCTCCCGGGCAATGACCTCCATCGTCGAGGCCTGATATCCGCGGCGCAGAATCGAGCGCTCTGCGGCGTCCATCAGCACCGCCCGGGCCTGCTCCGAGGTGTTACCGCCGCCGACCGGCCGGCCGCGCGGACGGCCGGTCGGCGCCTGCGCATCGAGTTCAACCATTGCGTGCCCAGTATGCCCGCTCTTGTGCCCGTCGCGGGCCGCGGCTATAAATAGACAAACATTGACTAATGTCTATTTATAGCGGGGGGCGTATGGGAAGCCGCTGGACCGTTCTGTTCGGCACCGGACTAGTGGCCGCCTCGATGTCGGGCGCGGTTCTCGTTGGTGTACCCGCTGCCTGGGCGATGCCGGTCGACGGTGGCACGGGGACGCCGTCGGCTGCCGAAACCGATCAGGGCGGTGACACCGACGACGCAGGAGCGGTCGGCACGGCCGACGAGGTGGACAGGCTCGACGAGATGGACAGGCTCGACGCGGTGGACGGGGCCGACGCACCCGAACCGGTCGACGAGGTCGAGGAGGTCGAGGAGTCGGAACCGGTCGACGAGACCGACGAGCCCGAACCTGCGGCCGAGCCGGGAACCGGCCGACAGGGCGACATCGAGAAAGAGACTGCCGGACTGGACCGAATCACACTCGGCGACAGCGGTTCCAGCGCGCTGGAGACCGGGCCCGACACCGGTTCCGAGGCCAGCCCCGAGACCGGTGTCGCGGACGACCTCGAGACCGCGGATCCGGTCGACGGCACCGTTGAGCCGGCCGGCGAGGACATCATCGAGACGGTCGTGGCTGATGCCGCCGAGGTCGCCGAGCCCGCACCTGCCGCAACGCTGAACCCCGAGTCGGACGAGCGCGTGACGGCCGCCACCACGTCGGTGCGGATGAGCGCCGCTGCTGCGACGTCACCCGCACGCGCGCCGTCATTGCTCAACGTCGTCGGGTCGCTGGTGCTCAACGTGCTCGTGGGCTTCATCCACCTCATCGACGGCCCGCCGGTGCTGCCGCCGAACAGCACCGTGACGGTGCGGACATCCCGACTGGACCTGCCGATCGGAGCCGGCCGCAGCGTGCAGGCCGACTGGTACTTCCCGGAGACGGTAAACGAATCCACGCGCCTGGTGTACTTCCAGCACGGTTTCCTGGCCAGTGGCCCGATGTACAGCCACACCATCGCCCGGCTCGCCGAGCGCACCAACGCCATCGTGGTGGCGCCGTCTCTGACATCGAACTTCTTCGCTCCCGACGCCGCGTGGGTGGGCGGGTCCACGATGCACCGCGCCGTCGCCGAGCTGTTCGTCGGGGACCGCGGCGCGCTGGTTGAAAGCGCCTCGGCCGCAGCCGGATATGACATCGGGTTGCCGAACAGGTTCGTATTGGTGGGCCATTCGGCCGGCGGCACGCTGGTCACCAGCGTCGCCGGCTTCCTGGCCGACAACGACGCCATCGAGGACCTCGCCGGGGTCGTCATGCTCGACGGAGTGGAGCCGGCGGGGTCACGTCTGGTCAGCGATGCGCTGGCCAAACTGCGCGGCGACAACGACCGGCCGGTCTACCTGATCTCCTCGGAGCGGTACTTCTGGAGCCGCGGAGGGGACATGGCCGACAAGCTTCGACTCGCCCGCCCGGACCACTTCAACGGCGTGGGCCTCGAGGGCGGCCTGCACATCGACTACATGGAGGGCGGCAACCCCGTCGTGCAGTTCGGTGAGTACGTCGTCGGTGGGTTCTCGCTGCCCCGAAACATCAAGGCCGCGGCGGACATCACGGTCGGCTGGGTCGACGATCTGTTCTCGGGCACAACCGCAGCCGGCGTGTACGGCGTCCCCGGCCAAAGCATCCCGGTCGCAACAGCGGCGGGCAGGGCAACCGCGGTGGTGCTGCCGCTCGGGGTGCCCGCCCGCCCGGTGTGGCCGCCGCTGCTCGACGCGCTGCTGACAGCGATCTTCGATTTCGCCGGCCACCACCTCTTCGTCTACGAGCCACTGCGCGGTTACCAGACATCCGCCGACCCGATCACCGGTCACCCGGTAGCCGCTGTGGGTGCCGGCCGCCATTGAGCGGGTTGTTGGCTCCGGATGGAATTTTCTCGGCGGCCCCGGAGCTTTCATAGGTTGTCGCCGCGGGGGCGGCCACGACCGAGGAGAGCTCTATGTCCGCTCGCTGTTCGACCGCCCATGCCGTGTCCGGTAAGTCCGTCCGCCGCGCCCTGGTGATGGCGGGGACCGGGGGCGTGCTCGCCGCCGGCCTCATCGGGCCGGGCGCCGCGAGTGCGCAAGCCGGCGAATCCTGTCCCGACGTGGAAGTGGTGTTCGCCCGCGGCACAGCCGAGCCCGCAGGACTGGGCCGGGTCGGCGATGCCTTCGTCGCGGCGCTGCGTCACGAACTGGGCGGCCGCACCGTCGACACGTACGCGGTGAATTACCCTGCTTCGTACGACTTTCTGCAGTCCACCCCGGTCGGTGCCGACGACGCCAGCGCACACGTCCAGGCGATTGCGGCGAGCTGCCCCGCCACCGGCATCGTGCTCGGCGGCTACTCTCAGGGCGCGGCGGCGATCGACCTGATCACCGCAGACCCGAACGCCACCTTCGGGTTCGGGCGCCTCATGCCGGCACCCGTGGCCGACCATGTGGCCGCCGTGGCGGTGTTCGGCAACCCGTCCACCAAGATCGGCCGGCCGCTGAGCTCGATCAGCCCGCAATACGGCGTGAAGACGATCGACCTGTGCAACGGTGCCGATCCGGTGTGCTCCAACGGCGACGACCGCCCCGCGCACAGCCAGTACGTCCAGACCGGAATGACACAGCAGGCGGCCGAATTCGTCGCCGCGAGGCTGGCTGCGCACAACCGGTCCGACGTGGTGATCAACGCGTCCGGCACCGCGGGCTGACCGACGGCGGTCAGGCCTGGCGCGCGCATTTACGGTCGTAGAGGTCGGCGTCGGCGCGGTCAGCGGCGCGGTGGCGGCGGCCAGGGTCGCCCACAGCGTGGCCGCGCTGATCGTTGACCACGCTGACCCCGCCGGACCGCCTGCTTGAGCAGGCGCTGAGACTGGCGGCCGAGCCCGGCTCGGTTCCACACCACCCAGACCACCGGGATCGGCGCCGGCGCGGCGATCGGCGCGGCGCTCATGCAGCGCCAGACCAGCGCCTGGAGCACCGTCAGCTCGTCCAGGGGCACCACGACAGCAGCCTAGAAAACCTCGGTCACTGCGGCGCTGTCGCTAGCATCTCTGCTGTGGCCGATCAGCTCGATACCGCGCACCTGGCCGCGTTGTCGGCGGTGGTCGAATACGGCAGCTTCGACGCCGCCGCCGCCCACCTGCACGTCACCCCGTCGGCGATCAGCCAGCGGATCAAAGCGCTCGAGCAGCGGGTCGGCCAGGTGCTGGTACTGCGGGAAAAACCGTGTGTGGCAACCCCGGCGGGTGTCCCGCTGCTTCGGCTGGCGGCACAGACGGCACTGCTGGCCGCCGAGGCGCTCGCCGAGATGCGCGGCGGCAGCGCGGACCTGCCCAGGATCGCGCTGGCGGTCAACGCCGACTCCATGGCGACGTGGTTCACCGACGTGTTCGCCCGGCTGCCGCAGGTGCTGTTCGACGTGCGCATCGAGGACCAGGACCATTCTGCGCGACTTCTGCGGGAGGGGGTGGTGATGGGGGCGGTGACCACCGAGCGCACACCCGTGGCCGGCTGCCGCGTGCACCCGCTCGGCGTGATGCGCTATGTGCCGGTCGCCTCGGCGGCCTACGTGCGGCGGTACCTTCCGGACGGCTTCACCCGCGAGGCTGCCGCCCGGGCGCCGTCGCTGGCGTGGAATCGCGACGACGCGCTGCAGGACCAGTTGGTGCACAAAGTCTTTCGCCGCGACATCGATCGGCCCACCCACTTCGTGCCCACCGCCGCGGGTTTCGGTGCGGCCGTGCACGCCGGGCTCGGTTGGGGCATGTATCCGGTCCAGCTGCTGGACGGCTCGTTCGTGCCGATCACCGACGCCCATCTCGACGTGCCGCTGTACTGGCAGTGCTGGAAGCTCGACAGCGAGACCGTCCGGCAGGTCACCGCGGCCGTCGATGCGGCCGCGGCGGGGCTGCTCCGCGAACGGTGAGCGCGGGCAGGGACAATCGCTGCATGGGCGCGACGGTCAGGATCCGGATTCTCGGTGTAGGCATGGGTCCCCAGCACGTCACACCCGAGGTCGCCGCCGCGTTGAACACCGTGGACTACGTGCTTGCGGCCGAGAAATCCGGGGACGACCGCCTGCTCGCGCTGCGCCGCGAGATCGTCGAACGCCACGGCAGCGCCGAGCTGGTGGCGCTGCCCGACCCCGCCCGGGACCGCTCCACGGCCCTGAGCACCAGCGGTTACGAATCCGCCGTCGCCGACTGGCACGACGCCCGCGCCGCCCAGTACGCGGAAGTCCTGCGGGAGCGAGGCGGCACGGCGGCGTTCCTGGTCTGGGGCGATCCGTCGCTGTACGACTCGACGATCAGGGTGGTCGAGAAGGTGCGTGACCGGCTGAGCCCGCAGGTTGCCGTCGATTTCGACGTGCTTCCCGGCATCAGCGCGCCGCAGCTGCTGGCCGCCCGGCACCGCATCGTGCTGCACGAGGTGGGCCGGCCGGTTCATGTGACGACCGGCCGGCGGCTACAGGAGGCGGTCTCCGCCGGGCTGGACAACATCGTCGCGATGCTCAATCCGCCGCCCGAACGGGTGGACTTCACCGGTCTGGACGACTGGACGATCTGGTGGGGCGCCAACCTCGGCGCGCCGGGCGAACGCCTCGTCGCAGGCAGGCTGGCCGACGCGCTGCCCGAGATCGCCGAGGCGCGCGCGGCTGCCGATGCGCACGACGGCTGGGTGATGGACGCGTTCCTGGTCAGGCGCAACCGGTGACCGGCCTGCTGGTCGCCGGCACCACCAGCGACGCCGGAAAGACCGCGGTGACCACCGGGCTGTGCCGGGCATTCGCGCGACGCGGGTTCAAGGTCGCGCCGTACAAGGCCCAGAACATGTCGAACAACTCGATGGTCTGCGCGGGGGACGGTGGCGCAGCCGAGATTGGCCGTGCGCAGTGGGTGCAGGCACTCGCCGCGCGCGCCACCCCCGAGCCCGCGATGAACCCGGTGCTGCTCAAACCCGGTGGCGACCGCCGCAGCCACGTGGTGTTGATGGGCCGGCCGTGGGGGCAGGTGTCGTCGTCGGACTGGCTGGGCGGCCGTCGGCCACTCGCGGAGGCGGCACACGCCGCCTACGACGACCTGGCCGCCCGCTACGACGTCGTCATCGCCGAAGGCGCGGGCAGCCCGACCGAAATCAATTTGCGCGCAGGTGACTACGTCAACCTCGGGCTGGCACGGCACGCGGGGCTGCCGACTGTCGTGGTCGGCGACATCGACCGCGGTGGCGTGTTCGCGGCGTTCTTCGGCACCGTCGCGCTGCTCTCGCCCGAGGATCAGGCGCTGATCGCGGGCTTCGTGGTGAACAAGTTCCGCGGTGAGCAGACGCTGCTGGAGCCCGGATTGCGCGATCTGGAACGGTTGACGGGACGTCGGGTGTTCGGCACCCTGCCGTGGCACCCTGACGTCTGGCTGGATTCCGAAGACGCGCTCGAACTCGCGCACCGCGGCTCCACCCGCCCGGGCGCCCGCCGGGTCGCGGTGGTGAGGCTGCCGCGGATCAGCAACTTCACCGACGTCGACGCGCTGGGTCTGGAGCCCGGGCTCGACGTCGTATTCGCCTCGCAGCCAAGCGCTCTGGCCGACGCGAACCTGGTGGTGCTGCCCGGAACGCGCTCGACGATCGCCGACTTGGCCTGGCTGCGCACCCGCGGCCTGGACCGCGCGGTACTGGCCCATGTGGCGGCGGGAAAACCGGTGCTCGGCATCTGCGGTGGCTTTCAGATGCTGGGCCAGACGGTCCGCGACCCGCACGGCGTCGAAGGATCCACCGCCGAGGTGGCCGGACTCGGTCTGCTGGATGTCGAGACGAATTTTGTTGTGGACAAGGCACTCCGGCTGCCCGAAGGGCAGTGGGGCGGGGTGCCGGCGGCCGGCTACGAGATCCACCACGGCCGGATCACCCGCGGCGCCGGTGTCGAGGAGTTCCTCGGGGGCGCCCGCAGCGGGCAGGTGTTCGGCACGATGTGGCACGGCGCGTTCGAAGGTGATGCGCTGCGCGCGCGGTTTCTGGCCGACGTCCTCGGTCTGGTGCCGTCGGGCGTCTCGTTCCCGAAGGCGCGCGAGCACCGCCTCGACCTGCTCGGTGATCTCGTCGAGCAGCATATCGATGTCGACGCGCTGATCGACCTCGTGGGCAGTGGTCCACCGTCGGGACTACCGTTTCTTCCGCCGGGGGCGCCGTGATGCGAATCCTGTTGCTGGGCGGCACCTCCGAGGCGCGGGCGCTCGCGCACCTGTTGAGCGCCGACGGCGTGGAGGTCACCACGTCGCTGGCCGGCCGCGTCAACGAGCCCCGGCTCCCGGTCGGGGAGGTCCGCATCGGTGGGTTCGGCGGAGTCGACGGCCTGCGCGCGGCGCTGCGCGATTACGACGCCGTCGTCGACGCGACGCACCCGTTCGCGAAGAACATCTCGGCCAACGCGGCCGCCGCGTGCCACCAGGCCGGCGTGCCGCTGCTGCGGCTGGATCGGCCGGGCTGGGCCGACCGCAGCCGTGACAGCTGGCACTGGGCCGACACCCACGAGCGGGCCGCCGCCGCCGCGGCGCGGCTTGGGCGCCGGCCCTTTCTGACCGTCGGACGCCAGGAGATCGCCCGCTTCGTCTCCGATCTTCGCGATCACGCCGTGTTGGCCCGAGTGGTGCAGGCCCCGGACGTCACGCTGCCCGCCCGCTGGCAGCTGCTGACCAGTCGTGGTCCCTATGAACTTTGGGGAGAACTGCAGCTGATGCGGGAGCACGGCTCCGATGTGCTGATCACCAAAGACTCCGGGGGAGAACACACCTGGCCCAAGATGGATGCCGCCGAACGGCTCGGCATACCCGTCGTCGTGGTGCGCCGCCCGCCCCGAGCCGCCGGGGTGCCCACCGTGCACGACCTCACCGACGCCACGGCCTGGGTGCGCAACCTCCCCCGGGTGGCGCCGTGAGGATCCTGGTCACCGGTGGAGTGCGGTCCGGAAAGTCCCGGCACGCCGAAGAACTGCTAGCCGCAGCCGAACGCGTGACCTACCTGGCCCCGGGCCGTCCCGCCGACGGCACCGATCCCGACTGGGACGCGCGGGTCGCCCTACACCGCGCCCGCCGTCCCGCGCACTGGCGGACCGTCGAGACCGCCGATGTCGCCGCCGCGATCCGTGACGCCGACGGCTCCGTTCTGGTCGACTGCCTGGGCACCTGGCTGACCGCGGTTCTGGATCGAGAAGGTTTGTGGGAGAAAGACTCTCATAAGGTCCACGATGCGGTCGACCTTCGGGTGTCGGCGCTGTGCGCCGCTCTGGCCGAGACACCGGATGTGGTCGTGGTGACCAACGAGGTCGGCCTCGGCGTTGTGCCGTCGCACTGGTCCGGGGTGTTGTTCCGCGATCTGCTGGGCACCGTCAATCAACGTGTCGCGGCGCTGTGCGACGACGTGCACCTGGTGATCGCCGGCCGCGTCCTCAAGCTCTGAGGCTCAGCGCGACGGTTCGGGGACCTGAGCCTCCCAGCGGGCCCGCCGCTGCGCGTCGCTCTGCTCCCACCACGGCGGCGAACCCCGCTCGCCCAGCGCGATCTTGACCGTGTTGACGGCGGCGCGGGCCGTCGCCTCTTCCTCGGTGCCCTTGGTGCGGCGCACTTCGCGCCGCCACGCCATCAGGATCCGGGTGAGTTCGGCTCGCCGGTCCTCGGGTATTGCGGGATCTGTTGCTCGCCAACGGCGTCCGTCGATCACGACGTAGTGTCCGTCCTCGGTGGTGGGTGGCCCGCCCATGTCAGTCAATCCTCATTTAGATCTCGCGAACGGTCGTGACGCCCAGAATGTCTCAAAACGCGTAGCGGATTCGGCAGGACGGCACCTCCGCAAGCTCAGTGCCCGTAGCGCTCCTCGTGCAGCACCGCCTCCAGCGACGACCGCGCCCGCCAGCCGAAGCGTTCCAGGTCGGGTACGTCGGGCAGGTCGCTGACCGGGCCGACGCACAGCCACGCCACCGGTCGCACGTGGTCGGGCATCCCGAGCAGCGAGCGCAGGAAGTCCTCGCGGTAGAACGACACCCAGCCGACGCCGAGCCCCTCCGCGGTCGCGGCCAGCCACAGGTTCTGGATCGCGCAGACCACCGAGTACAGGCCGGCGTCGGGGATGGCGTGCCGGCCCAGCACCTGCGGGCCGCCCCGGGTCGGGTCGTAGCCGACGACGACGCCGAGGCCGGCTTCGCAGATCCCTTCGACCTTGATGCGCCGGAAGGTCTCGGCGCGCTCGCCGGACAACTCGGCGGCGAAGGTCTCCCGCTCGGCCACGACGTGGTCGCGGAACATCCGCAGGGTCTGCGGCGACCGGACCAGGATGAAATCCCAGGGCTGCGACATGCCGACCGACGGTGCCGCGTGCGCGGCGAGCAGCACCCGCGCCAGCACGTCGTCGGCGACAGGCGCACCGGTGAACTCCCTGCGGGTGTCGCGGCGGCGGTTGATGACGTCGTACAGCGCTGCCGCACCGCCGTTCACCGAGTACCTCCCGACCGGTCCCGCGCCGGGTCGTACAGGTAACTCTCCCCGGCGTGCGGGTCGGGCCGGCCCGCCAGCGCCCGGCCCACCAGAATGACCGCGGCCTGCCTCAGGCCGGCCTCCTCCACCGCGTCGGCGATGTCGGCGAC
Source organism: Mycobacterium sp. ZZG (assembly GCF_054786995.1). Classification (NCBI taxonomy): domain Bacteria; kingdom Bacillati; phylum Actinomycetota; class Actinomycetes; order Mycobacteriales; family Mycobacteriaceae; genus Mycobacterium; species Mycobacterium sp. ZZG. The sequence continues at coordinate 5,363 of NZ_JBTBFV010000010.1, read as the reverse complement.
CGTGCCACGCAGCACCCGCTCCCGCGGCTGGGAGGCCCGGTACACCACCACCACCGGGCAGTCGGGGCCGTAGTCGGGTTCGATCTCGGCCATCAGCGCCCGGATCTGGGTGATCGCGAGGTGCAGGACCAGCGTCGCGCGGGTGGCGGCAAAAGCCTTGAGCGACTCGGTCTCCGGCATCACCGTGGAACGCTGTTGGGTCCTGGTCAGCACCACCGACTGCGCGACCAGCGGCACGGTGAGTTCGCGGCCGACACAGGCCGCGGCGGCCGCGTAGGCCGGGACCCCGGGCGTCACGTCCCAGGGCACGCCCGCCGCGTCGAGCCGCCGCGTCTGCTCGGAGACCGCCGAAAACACCGACGGGTCACCCGAGACCAGCCGCACCACGCGCAGGCCCGCCCGGTGACCGGCGACGAGCCGTTCGACGATCGCGTCCAGGTCGAGGTGCTCGGTGTCGACGAGTTCGGCGTCCGGCGAGCAGCCGGCCAGCACCTCGGGGTCCAGATAGGTTCCGGGATAGAGCACCAGCCCGGCGTCGGCGAGCAACCGGGTGGCGCGCACGGTGAGCAGATCCGCGGCGCCCGGGCCCGCACCGACGAAGTGCACCGCACGGTCATTCATCGGTGGGGAGTCTAGGCGGGTGCGCTCGACCGATGACTGTGGGCGTCTTGCGGGGCCGTTTCCCTCATAGCGTGCCCAGCGCCCACCATCGTGGGTCAGGCCGTGGTCAGCGCCGGAGGGTTGGCCGCCGACGGGTCCGGGTTGACGATCGGCAGGCCCATGAACCGGCGCGCGTTGTCGCCCATGAAGTCGTAGGTACGGCGCACGCTCATGCCCTCGGCGTACTTCCAGAAGCCCTTGGGCTCGGCCAGACCCTCCGGATGCGGGTAATCCGAGCCGAACATCACCTTGTCCCAGCCGACGCTGTTGACGACGTCGGACACGCAGCCCTCCCAGAACGGGCTGACCCAGATGTTGCGGCGGAACACGTCCAACGGATGTTCGGGGAAGTTCTGCGGCATCTTCTTGGCGAGTTCTTCGAAGTCGTTGAACAGCGGGAAGATCCACGAGCTGCCGTTCTCGACACTGGCGATGCGCAACTTCGGGAAGCGGGTCAGGGTGCCGTGGCAGATCAGGCTGGTGATCATGTCCGCGATCTCGCGGTGGCCCAGCACCATCCAGCGGAAGGCGCTCATCGCCATGAAGTTCTGAGTGTGCGGCGGCTCCCACCTGCCGACGTAATCATCGAGCGGGGGATAGCTCGCGTGCAGCACGATCGGCAGTCCCGCCGCCTCGACGTCGCGCCAGAAGGGGTCGAACTCCGGCAGTGCGGGCGAGCGCCAGCCGCGCAGCCCGTTGACCGGGCCGGGTTTGATCAGCGCCACCCTGGCGCCGTGGGCCAGCACGTACTCGAGTTCACGCTGGGCGCCGTCGACCTCGGACAAGTTGATGATCGGCGTGGAGAACACCCGGCCCTGATGGTCGAAACTCCAGTGTTCGGCCATCCATTGGTTGAGCGCGTGGATGACGGCCAGCGTCAGCTCGGGATCGTCGGCGGTCGCATGCTCGATCAGGCTGGCCAGCGTCGGGTAGTTCAGCGCCTCGCGCACGCCCTGGCGGTCGAGCTCGGCGACGCGGTCAGCGGGGTTGCGGGTGGCCGCCGGCGCCGCGATCGCCGGGCCCTGCATCTCGCGCAGCGTCAGGCCCTCGGAGTTCTGGCCGGCGAAGAACTTCTCGTGGGCGCCGGGGGCGGCGACGCGCTCGAAGGTCGGGTTCGGGATGAAGTCGGACACCCGGTTGTTGATCACGATCCTGGTGTGCCGGCCGAACTGCGCGTACTGCACAGCCCGGCCATAACGCTCCGGCAGATATCTGGTCAGCGCGTCCGGCGTCTCGTACATGTGCTGGTCGGCGTCGAAGATCGGCGCATCGCGGAACTGCCCGGTTGAATCTGCCATCGTCACCTTCCGGTCGCCCGTCCGAGGGCGTCCTGGGCGATATTACTGTAATAGCGACGGTAAGTGTGTCGGCCCGCTACTCCGGCAGGCCCCTGTCGAGGACGTCGAGTGCGTTGAGAAAGGCCTCGCCGGACATCGGCGCGTCGTCGGAGGCGGCCATGAACACGCCCATGATGGCCCCGGCGGTGACGCGCATCTGGTCGTCGTCCTCAGGCCGGTCGAGCCGCTGGGCGATCGCCGTCGTGAGCCGCCGGATCGCCTTGACGTGCTCGTTCCACAGCGCCCCCTTGGCCTCGGGGAGCGAGTACAGCAGCCGCTGCCGGGCGATCACGTAGTCGAATTCCGTGCCCGCCATCGCGGCGAACACCTCGGCGGCGGCGTGCCGGTACGCGGCCACCGGCGACAGTTCCGCCGGCGCTGCCAGGAACGCCTCGATGATCGGCGCGAACAGGTCGTCGGAGAACAGCACCGATTCTTTGGTAGGGAAGTACCGGAAGAACGTGCGCGGAGAGACCTCCGCGGCCTCGGCGATCTGTTCGACGGTGGTCTGCGCGTAGCCGTGCCGTTCGAACAGCCGGAACGCCTCGCGGCGCACGGTCTCGCGGGTGCGCGTCTTCTTGCGCTCCCGCAGACTGGGCCGCTCGTCGGAGTTCATCTCTCGATTGTGGCAGCGGCACCTGAGTGCGAGCTGGGCCGTCCGTGACGATCCGGCGACGGCGGCGCGGTCGTTCCGCGCACGATCAGCGTCGGTTCCAGCACCACATCGGTTGCGCGCGACGACCCTTCGACGAGCAGCTGAATCGCCAGCTCCACCGAGCGCCGAGCGATCTCGCCCGCATCCTGGTGAATGGTGGTCAGGTCGATTCGCGGGTTCTCCGACAGCCGGCTGTCGTCGTATCCCATCAGCGACACTCGACCGGGGACATCCACGCCTGCGCGGGTGAAGACGTCGAGAACGCCGAGCGCGCAGCGGTCGTTGCCGGCCAGCACCGCGGTCGGCAGCCGCGGCGCCGCCAGCATGGTGTGTGCCGCGGCGGCGCCGGCCTCCTCATTGTGGGCACCGGGGATCACCACGATCTCGTCGGCCAGTCCGTGCGCGCTCATCGCGCCCCGGTATGCGCGCAGCCGGTCGGCCGACCCGGGATCCTTGCCGCCGTCGACGTGGTGGATACGGCGGTGGCCCAGCCCGACCAGATAATCGATCGCCTGCCGGATGCCCTTGGCGTCATCGGTGCGCACGGTGGCCAGCGGCAGCTCGCCGTCCACGCCGGTCAGGCGCCGGCACGCGACCACCACCGGCGCCCGCGCGGCCAGCCGGGCGTAGAAGTCCTCGTCGGACCTCGGGCCGAGCAGGATCAGTGCCCCGCACCGGTGGCTGAGCAGGGAGTCGACGACAGTGGCCTCGGTGCGGCCGGGCAGGTTCGCCGACAGCAGCACCTCGTAGCCGAGTCGTTCGGCGGCCGGATAGATGTGGGTGATCAGTTCGGCCTCGAACAGCTGCCGGATGTCGCTCATCACGCCCAGGGTGCGGCTGCGGCCCTGAGCGAGCAACCGGGCCGCGGAGTCGGGCCGGTAGCCGATCTCGTCGGCGATCGCGAGCACCCGCTGCCGCGTCTCGTCGCTGGCGCCGGGCTTGCCGTCCAGGATGAAGGACACGAGCGTGCGCGACACCCCGGCGCGTTCGGCGACGTCGGCCATCGTGGGCCGGCGTGGCGCGGCGCCGGGGGGGCGTCGGCGCGGTGTGGGCACGAGCGGGGTCCTTTCGACGAGTGACGGTTGACACATTCGGACCGCCCGGTTCATAGTAGACCTCACGCGCGTTACTAACGCGCGTTAGTTCCCGAAGCGAGGTTCCCGGTGTCTGTGTCAACCCCACGCGATCAGTCGGGTCGCTTCCTGACGAAGCTCACCGTCATCGCCACCCTCGGCGGTCTGTTGTTCGGCTACGACACCGGCGTCATCTCCGGCGCCCTGCTCTACATGAAGGACGACCTGGCGTTGTCGCCCTTCGGTGAGGCCACCGTGGTCAGCTCGCTGCTGTTCCCCGGCGCGGCATTCGGAGCGCTGTTCGGCGGACGGGTCGCCGACCGGATCGGGCGCAAGCGCTCGCTGCTGGTCTGCGCGGGTCTGTTCCTGGTCGGCGCGATCGGCTGCGCGCTGGCGCCCAACGTCCAGATCATGGTCGCCGCGCGGATCGTGCTGGGCCTCGGAGTCGGCGCTGCCGCCGTGACGTGCCCGCTGTACCTGGCCGAGATGGCGCCGGCCGAGCGGCGTGGCCGCATGGTCACGATCAACGAACTGATGATCGTCACCGGACAGATGCTGGCCTTCGCCATCAACGCGCTGCTCGACCACCTCGTCCGCGATCCGCACGTATGGCGGACCATGCTCGCGGTGGCCGCCGTCCCGGCGGTCGCGCTGCTGATCGGGATGCTGGTGCTGCCGGATTCCCCGCGCTGGTACGCGCTCAAAGGCCGACTCCCCGAAGCCCGGAAGGTGTTGCAGCTCAGTCGCAATCCGGTCGAGGCCGAGACCGAGTACGCGATCGTGGTGGACCACACCAGCCACATGCTCAAGAGCACCAGCACGCCGTTCTCTGTGATCCGCGATGTGCCGTGGATCCGCCGCGTCGTGCTGATCGGGTGCGGACTGGCGATCGTGCAGCAGGCCACCGGAATCAACACCGTGAACTACTACGCACCGACCATCCTCGAGCAGAGCGGTCTCGGGGTCAGCGCCGCGCTGGTCGCGACCATCGCCGTCGGCGTCACGTCGGTGATCACCACGATCATCGGCATCATCCTGCTCGGCTACATCGGCCGGCGCACCATGCTGCTCATCGGATTCGCCGGGGTGGCCGCATCGCAGGCGGCGCTCGCCGCTGTGTTCCTGTTGCCGGAGAACACCACTCGCAGCTACGTGATCCTCGCCTGCATGGTGCTGTTCGTCGGCTTCGTGCAGATGTTCATCGGAACCTGTGTGTGGCTGCTGCTCTCGGAGATCTTCCCGCTGTCGGTGCGCGGCTTCGCCATGGGCATAGCGGTTTTCGTGCTGTGGTGCACCAACGCGGTCATCTCGTTCCTGTTCCCGCTGCTGAACAACGCACTCGGGTCCACCGGAACCTTCGCCCTCTTCGTCCTGGTGAACATCGGGTCCTGGATCTTCGTGCACCGCCTGGTGCCCGAGACCAAGGGCACCACCCTCGAAGAACTCGAGGAACGTCTGGAAAGCCAGGGCGCCCCGACATCGACCATCGAAAGGACACCTGTATGAGCAGCATTCGTGTTGGCTCCGCGCCGGATTCGTGGGGGGTGTGGTTTCCCGACGATCCGCAGCAGACGCCCTACACCCGTTTCCTCGACGAGGTCGCCGAGTCGGGCTATGAGTGGATCGAGCTGGGCCCCT